>VBQI01000048.1 GCA_008297865.1 Thermoplasmata archaeon | reverse complement strand
TTTTTCCTGCATGAAAAGTGTTGCTATAAAATATGAGAGCAATTCATCCCCAGCCTAAAGGCAAGGGATTTCTTGCTAGTTTGTTAAGAAAGATAGCAGACACAATTTATCAATTCTATGGAATTAAAATTCATCATGATACGATAAGAAGATGGATAAGGAAATTCATGGCTAAAATTAAGGAATATGTGAATAAAAAAGAACCAAATGTTGGTGATATTTGGCATGTAGACGAGCAAATGATTAAAACAAAGAAAGATGATTTGGTATGGTGTTGGAATGTAATGGATAGGAAAACAAGATTTCTTTTAGCAAACAATATAACAACAAGTAGGGAAATTCAGGATGCAAGGGAGCTATTCAAAAAAGCAAAAGAGGTAGCAAATGGTAAGCCAAGATATGTTTATACAGATGGATTACAGGCATACATTAGAGCATTCAAAAAAGAATTTGGAGATAGACAACATTCAGTTATTCATGTAAGAAATGTTGGCATTCGGAAGGAAAGAAATAATAACATAATAGAACGTTATCATGGAACTGTGAGGGAGAGGGATAAAGTAATGCGAGCTTTAGACAGTATTAATACAGCAAAAGAAATGATGGAATACTGGAGGATTTATTGTGATTACATAAGACCACATTCAGCGTTAAATGGATTCACTCCAGCACAGATGGCAAGAATAGGAATTGCATATAGTAGAAATAGATGGATGGAATTGTTAAGGAAAAGTATGGAAAAATAATCTCCCGAACACGACATTAATTTTTATCTCCCGTATCTATGACAGAACCGTTTATAGGAACGTTTTTCAATAATTTCCATCCTTTTTCGATATTCCTCTATTTTATGTAAATACAATGTTTCTAATCCATGAAGAATAGCGAAGATTGCAATGGCAGAATCCATAAGAAGATTTCCTATCAGAATAATGACTCAATTCATCTAACAATAAAAATAGTAGTAATTTTATGTTTTTTTTGCGTCCCGCACGCGATATTCTTCAATCTTCTCATAGAAAGCCCCGTAAATACGACAGAACATGAGAACTAATGTTGTATGTTTTTTATACTTCTTCTCATTTAAAATTATGGCTATATTACAGGTAGCTTTAGATTTAATCAATGCTCATCGTGCCTTACAGATTGCTAAAGAAGCTATAGAAGGAGGAGCAGATTGGCTTGAGGCGGGGACACCACTTATTAAGGCGGAAGGAATGAACATTGTTAGGCAGTTAAAAAAGTTTGGAAAAAAAGTTATTGCGGATATGAAAACCATCGATGTTGGGGCCGTTGAAGCGGAAATGGCTGGAAAAGCTGGAGCAGATGTAATTTGTATCCTTGCTCTTGCGAGTAATGAAACTATAAAGGAAGTGGTAAAAGCTGCAAAAAGATATGGAATGGAAGTTATGGCAGATATGATGGGTGTGAAGAATAAAAAAGAAAGAGCAAAAGAACTTGAGAAAATTGGCATTGATTACATCTGTCTCCACACTGCAATAGATGAGCAAATGGTTGGAAAAAATCCTTTTGGTGAAATGGAAGAAGTTATTTCATCTTGCCACCTTCCTGTTGCAATAGCTGGAGGAATAAATGCAGAAACCGCCCTGCAGGCTGTTGAAAGAGGAGCGAGTATCGTTATAGTTGGTGGGGCAATAATAAAAGCAGAGAATGCAAAAGAGGCGACGCAAAAAATAAAGAAAGCAATGGAAGGAGTAAAAATTAAAAGTAGACTATTCAAAAAATATGGAAAGGAGGAAATTTATGAAGCACTTTCTAAAGTATCTACATGTAACATCTGTGATGCAATGCATAATAAGGGGGCGATGCGGGGCATTTTTCCATTAAAAAATGGATACCACATGATAGGAAAAGCTTTGACAGTAAAAACAATAGACGGTGATTGGGCAAAAGTAGTGGAAGCCATAGACATTGCAGACAAAAAAGATGTGGTTGTTGTGCAGGCTGGAGAAGGAAAGCAGGCAGTATGGGGTGAACTTGCAACGTTGAGCGCTTTTAAAAAAGGCATTGCAGGCATTGTAATAGATGGTGCAATTAGAGATGTTCATGAAATAAAAAAATATGACATCCCAATTTTTACGAGAAAGATAGTTTCTGAAGCAGGTGAGCCAAAAGGATATGGAGAAATTGGTTGCGAAATAGTTTGCGGCGGGCAAATAGTGAGGAAAGGAGATTGGATTGTTGGAGATGATAATGGTGTAGTAGTTATACCAAAAGAAGAAGCGCAAGAAATTGCAAACAGAGCAATAAATGTTATGGAAAGAGAAAATAGAATAAGGGAAGAGATAAGGAGAGGAAGCACACTTTCAAAAGTTCTGAATTTAAAAAGGTGGGAAAAGAAAAAATAGCTTACGAAAGTGCATTGATTATGGCTTTTGCAAAATCATTTGCTGCAG
Organism: Thermoplasmata archaeon; assembly: GCA_008297865.1. Classification (GTDB taxonomy): domain Archaea; phylum Thermoplasmatota; class E2; order UBA202; family JdFR-43; genus VBQI01. The sequence goes on along the minus strand of VBQI01000048.1, from coordinate 9,884 downwards.
ATGGACTGCGAGCAGTTATTATTTTCCCATCTTTTACTACTGTAGCATTGATAAAATTGGCTCCATTGCTCTCTATTACATCAATGTATTCTTCTGTTGGATAAACCGTTGCATTTTTTCCATTCAATATGCCAGAATATGCAAGTATGCATGGAGCAATACATATTGCACCTACAATCTTATCATGCTGATAAGCATTTTTTGCAATTTCAAGAGCAGTTTCATTTGAGAAATATATACTTGCTCCATAGCCTCCAATAAAAATAATTGCATCATATTGACTAACGTTTACATCGGTTATCAAAATATCTGGTTTGATTTTTCCTCCTTTCATCCCATGAGCAGTAGAAAGCTCTGTACTGCATATTATGACTTTTCCACCTGCATTCTTAATTACTTTCATGCTGTCGAAAAGTTCCTCGTCTCTGAAATTCTCATGAGCTATTATGAACAATACCCTTTTCCCTTCTATAGCTCCAATGTTGCCCCTTTCAATACATCCCGTAACAAGTAACATAAACAGAAACAATACAATTCCAAGTTTCATAAATAAATATTATCTCGGGGTATAAAAAATTAAAAATTGAGGAGCGCCGGCGACCGGATTTGAACCGGTGACCGCCCGGTTAACAGCCGGGTGCTCCTCCAGACTAAGCTACGCCGGCACCGTTATGATATGCAAATGGTATAAAAAAAATCTTCGCTATTTGGCTTCGGGATTCACGCATTGCGGAGGTATTTCTCCTCTTAAGGCTGCAAGAACATTTTCTGCAACCATTATCGCCATCTTGCTCCTTGTTTCATATGATGCTGAGCCTATGTGGGGGGCGAGGACAACATTATCAAGATTTACGAGTTCAGGTTCTATTTCTGGTTCATTTTCATATACATCTAAAGCTGCTCCCGCTATCCATTTTTCCTTTAAAGCTCTGACAAGAGCTTTTTCATCTATGCATTTTCCTCTTGCAGTGTTTATTAGATAGGCAGTTTTTTTCATCATTTTAAGCTCTCTTTCGCCTATCATATGGTAAGTCTCTTCCGTTAATGGAACATGCAATGAAACAAAATCTGATTCTTTAAGCAATATATCCAAATCAACAAATCTTGCATTCATTTCTCTCTCCAATTTCTCATTCCTTTTCTTATCATAATATAAGATTTCCATATCAAATCCTTTTGCTCTCCTTGCAAAAGCCCGTCCTATTCTCCCCGCCCCTATTATGCCAAGTGTTTTTCCATGAATATCTGCTCCAACAAGAAGCAGAGGAGCCCACCCCTTAAATTTCCCCTGTCTCATGAATTTATCTCCCTCAACTATTCTCCTTGCTATTGCCATTAACAATGCCCAAGCTAAATCAGCTACTGTTTCTGTAAGTACACCAGGAGTATTTGTAACTAAAATCCCTCTTTTTGTTGCTTCCTTAACATCTATATTATCTATTCCAACTGCATAATTTGCTATAATTTTAAGATGGGGTGAAGCAGACATAACTTCAGCATCTATTTTATCAGTGAGCAAACATATTAGCGCATCTTTTCCTTTAACGCCAGCAATGATTTCTTCTTTGCTTGGAGGATAATCTTCTTCATATATTTCCAAGTCGTGCTCTTCAAGAAGCTTTATACCTTCTTCAGGTAGTCTCCTTGTCAAAAATATTTTTGCCATGATGGTGTATTAATTTTTGTATTTTTATTTTTTTACTGAATTATTTTACTGGTCTTATCAAAAAAACCTTTAAAGCCAATCTTTTTTATGGGCAATGAATGCTGTTGAAGTAAATGAACTTGTTAAAAAATATGGCGAATTTGAGGCGGTGAAAGGTGTATCTTTTAATGTTAATGAAGGAGAAATTTTTGGTTTAATTGGCCCAAATGGCGCTGGAAAAACAACAATATTGCGTATTATTGCAACTCTCCTTCAAATTACAGAGGGAAGTGTTAGGGTATTCGATTATGATGTCGAAAAAGAGGCAGATGAAGTGAGAAAGCTAATCAGTTATCTTCCAGAAGATGCTGGAGCATATAGAAATCTGACCGGAAGAGAATACCTTTCATTCATTGCAACATTTTTTGGTGGAAAAAAAGAAATGGTTGAAAGGGGTATAGAAATAGCAAACCTTGGAAAGAGAATAGATGATAAAATAGATACATATAGCAAGGGAATGATACGCCGCCTCCTTGTAGCGAGGGCACTGATGAACAAGCCAAAGCTTTCTATTTTAGACGAGCCAACCTCGGGTTTAGATGTTATAAATGCCCAAGAAGTGAGAAAAATTATCCAAAGAACAGTGAAGGAAGGCACAACGGTACTTTTATCCTCTCACAATATGCTCGAAGTCGAATTTTTATGTCATCGTATAGCTTTAATCAATGAGGGAAGAATTGTTGAAGAAGGGAGCCCAGAAGAACTCAAGGAGAAGCACGATGCAAAAAACGTTGAAGAAGTTTTTCTAAAGGTGATGAAATGAGCATGATGGCTTTAATTAAGAAAGAAGTGAAAGAGCTTTTAACCCCTGCAACTATATTGCCTATAATAGCAATGACCCTCCTTTTTGGCATGCTTGGAAATGCTATAGGAGGGGCTGTTAAAGAAGCAAGGGAAAAGCCATCAATAGGCGTTGTTAATGTCGATGATGGAAAATTTTCTGACATCATTAAAGAAGAATGCAACAAAATGGCAAGGGTAATTTACAATGGAAGTAGCAAAGAAGATATTGAGGAAGGATTAAACATCCTGAAAAATAAAGGTTCTGCTCTCATTTTCATACCTGCAAATTTCAGTGAGGAAATATATAAAGGCAGAGAAGGAAAAATCTACATTTACTGGATAATGCGCGGGGCCGGCATAATGGATTCAATTCCTTTTGGTGCGATAGAGAGCATATTAACTTTGATAGAGAGAGAAATTTCAACTATTTTAGTGGAAGAAAAGGGAGTTAATGCTTCAGCTCTCTCTCCGTTAAACAGAAGTGAAACGACGATTCTTAAAGGAATTGAGATGCAAGGTGTATCGCCGGGTATAATAAGCAATATGATATCTTCCCAATCAACAACTGTGCCAATTATAATGATGATTATAATAATTATGGCAGGAGGAATGGTGATATCCTCAATGGGAATGGAAAAAGAAAACAAAACTTTAGAAACGTTGCTTACATTACCAATAAAAAGAAGATCCATTGTCATTGGTAAGATAGTTGGAAGTGCAATAGTTGGCTTACTTATGGCAGTAATATATATGATTGGATTTAGTTATTATATCCAATCTTTTCAGCAAACATTGCCATTAAATTTGGCAGATTATGGTTTAAGCTTAAGCTTTTTGGATTATATCTTGATTGGATTATCTGTTTTCCTAGCCCTGACAGCTGCTTTATCGCTATGTATGGTTCTCGGGACATTTGCAAAAAATTACAAGAGTGCACAAACATTAACGTTGCCAGTATCATTACTTGCTCTGCTTCCAATGTTTATGATAATGTTCAAAGATTTTGATACACTTCCATTAGCCTTAAAAATTATCCTTTTTGCCATTCCATTTTCTCATCCAATGATGGCAATGCGCTCCCTCATTTTCAAAGATTATGCTCTTGTTATTGGAGGAATAGCATATGTGACAGTTTTTGCTTTTGCTTTTATTGCCTTGGCAGTTTACATATTTAATACAGATAAACTACTGACTGGAAGGATAAAGAGAGGAAAATGAAAAACGTATGGGACGAAATTGCAGAAAGCTTCGATGCAACTCGCCGTTTTCCATGGAAAGAATGTATTGATTTTATTGAAGAAATTGAGGGCATATGCATAGATATAGGATGTGGAAATGGTCGTCATTTGCCAGCAATGGCAGAAAAATGCAAAATTGCAGTTGGTGTAGATTACTCATTTAACATGCTTAAAATTGCAAAGGAGAAAGTAAATGGCAATACATTGCTTGTATGTTGTGATGCAACTCAACTTCCATTTCATGATGAAACTTTTGATAACGCCATTTTCATTGCATCTCTTCACAATATAAAGGAAAGAAAAAATAGGATTAAAGCTTTGAAAGAAATGAGGAGGATTTTGAAGAAAAATGGGAAGGCTCTCGTTTCTGTGTGGGCAAAGTGGCAAGATAAGTGGCGATGGCATTTTCTGAAAGAATTTTTTAAGCCATGGAAAGAACATGGAGATATATTGATTCCATGGAAAAAGAATGGAAAAGAGTTCATGCGTTTCTATCATCTTTACAGTATGAGAGAACTGAAAAAAGATGTTGCTGAAGCTGGATTTGAAATAGAAAAAGCATGGAGCGTGAAGAAGGCGACGAGAAAGCATGCTGACAATCATTTTCTGATAGTGACTAAATCCTAACCTTTTTATTTTGAAATTGTATTCCTCCTACAATGAACATAAAAAGCCTCATATACCTATTTATGGCATTTGTATTCCCATGGATTCTGCTGGCCCTTGCCATAGCCTTGAAAGTATACAATCCATGGATTTATGTTGGAAGCATTACATGGTTTGCAACGGCTATGTTTCTCTTTCTCTCTTTTTATAGAACTTCTTGATGCAATAAGTTTTAAAGTGTAAAATAAATACACTTTAATGGAAAAGAAAATAGTTCTTGTAATAGACGATGAAGATACGATGAGGGAACTAATAAGAAGAAATCTTGATAAATGTAGTATTCCAATAGAAGTATATGGAGCCTCCACAGGAGAGGAAGGCGTTGAGAAGTATAAAAAGCTTGTAGAGAAAGGTAAAAAGCCAGATTTAGTTATTATGGATTTAAACTTAACTCAATGGGGGAGAGGAGAGATTGATGGGGTAGAAGCAACTAGAAGAATACTTGAATTTGACCCTTCCGCAAATATCTATGGTTACACCGCATGGTTTGCAACGGCGTGGGCAAAAAAATTAAAAGATGCAGGAGCAAAAGATGTTATAGAGAGAACAATTTTACCAAGCGAATTTAGAAAAATGATTGAAAAAATTTTAGAAGAATAAATTTATGCTACTCTTCCCATTCTAAACGCGCCTGTAAGCCTTATTTCATCTTCTTCCAATATATAATCAATCCAGTGCCTTGATATAACTTCTCCACATCCTTGGACTCTTAACTGGAATCTTGCTCCTTCTTCACGCAGTTCAATTACTCCATCCATTAAGTGTTTTATTGTCTGAACCTCTATTTCTTCATGCATCCCCCTTGTCATTGTAAATAGGGATGTTGAGCCCATTCTTTTGCATATTCCGCTAAGCACTTGCAGAAATCTGAAGACAGCTTTTGCATCAGAATAGACGATGAGTGTAGATAATGAATCAAAAATAATTCTATGAGAACTTTCTCTCTCTCTCTGAATCTGTATGACAGATGAGGCTATCCTCTCTCTATTTACTGGACTATCTATGAATGTTACTGTCTCATCCTTTTCTTTAAGTTCAACACTCTGAGAATACACGTCAATATATCTCACTTTTCCTTCCTTTTCATATTTTTCATAGTTCTCATCCAGTCTTTTCATCTCATTTCTCATATCAAAAAAAGATGTGTCTGTCAAGACAAATATAACATTTTCTCCATTTTCCAATCCTGAAAGGGCAAATCTTTTCAAAATTATTTCCTTGCCTATGAAAGGAGGTGCATATACTAACACATTGCTTTTTAATGGAATTCCTCCTTTCAACAACTCATCAAGCCTATCAATACCTGTTTTTGCTAACATATTCTCCATATTTATACTCCTCTATTTTTTCAACAAGTTTTTCAAATGCTTCAAATACACCTTTTCCTTCTTTTGCAACCGTTTTTATAATGGGGATATTGCCACCAATGCCCATTTTTTCCTTTATCTCATCCTCTCCAAGTGCTCCAGGTAAGTCCTGTTTATTAGCAACAATCACATATGGAACATTTTCAAATTTGTTTATCATATTTTTTGCGAGTGAAAATTCTTCAGGTTTTGTTGAGTCAACCACTAAGAAAAATCCCATTGATGATTTACCCATTTTTTCCATGAGGGGAAGAAATCTTTCCTGTCCTGGAATTCCAAACACATCCGCTCTATATCCTCTATAATCAACTGTTCCATGCTCCAAGCCTACTGTTGCTCCCAGTCTTTCAACTGGTGTAAATTTTTTTGATATTGCCTTTATGAAGGTCGTTTTCCCAGCTTGAAATGGGCCAATAACACAAATCTTCGGTATATAGATTCGTATTCCATCTGGTTTGAACACTTTAAAATCAATAATTCTATCCTTTTCTCCGTCCCAGTCAAGCTTTTGGATTTTTATCCTCTGCCTGCTTACCGTATCCTCAACTATTTTTATCTCGATAATTGCGTTGAATAATCTTTTTATTTTGTAGAGTATAGCCTCCTTATAAGGCCATGCAATAAAATTGTATATAGATACAAATCCCTTTTTTTCTATTTCCTTATTCATTCTTCCTATTCCTTCCAGGGCGTCTCTCTCGCCACATAAATCCATAATATTGGAAAGAGAGTCAAAAACAATTACTCCTTTGCCTTCGATACCTTCAATAATTTCAAACAATACATCTTCATAACTCCTTATATCATGTGGTTCTTCCACCACATATTTTTCTTCTGTTGGCGAGCCTATTAAAGAAGAATAACCATCAACAACAATAAGTTTGTCATATTGTTTCCTATCCCACCGAAATTCATTAAAAACTCTCTCAACATTTTTTGGAGAGGACTCAGAAACGACATATATTCCATATAATCCTCTTTCTAAATTATGATGAAGCACATGAATGCCAATATTGCTTTCCTCCACCCCAGGCTCAATGTAAAAAAGGAGAGATTTCCCTTCAGGTATACCATGCAAGTATTCATCCAGCTTCGGAATTCCAGTTTCAATCATCTTTTCTCACTCAAAATTTCTTCCAATTTCCTTGCACTTTTCTCTAAAATTTTGTAAATTTTCTCAACATCTGCAGTTGTTATGACAGCAAGTAAGGCGTTAGCGCCTGCCCCCATTGCAACAATTTTCTTATTTTTTCCTTCAACAACAATTTTTTTTGGCACTCCTCCATTTATTTCGTCCATTGCCACTTCAGCAGAGCTCAGTAAAGTTGCAGACATTGCAGCGAATGTTTCTGCATGTACATCATCCATTGTTGTATAGATTAGCAATCCGTCTCTTGTAACGATGAAACTTCCTTCAATTTCTACATTTGCCTCTAAATCATTGAGTAATTTTTTAAATACTTCCTTCATATTCTCCAGGAATTATTAGAAAAAGACTAATAAAACTTTCTAAAAATACTGATAATTTTATAAAACGAGTTGTATAAAAATCATGAATAAGAAAATTTTCTGGATCACAATGCTTTTCATTGTAGTGCCGTTGCCTGAAGGAAAAGAGTCCATTGTTCTAATAACAGGATTTGAACCTTTTGGTGAATACATCATAAATCCTTCCCAACTCATTGTTGAGGAAGTGAATGGAATGAAAATAGGAAATGCAAGCATTATAGGCATAGTGCTTCCCGTAAATTTTAGCAACGCCATTGCTATAGTTGAAAATGCTATCAAGCATTATAATCCGAAAATTGTAATAAGTATTGGACTCGAAAGCTATGCTCACAGCATCCATATTGAAAAAATAGGTTTGAATTTGAAAAGTGAAGGGTTCAGAAAATTCAGTAGGATAAACGCATCTGCACCACTATTTTATACCTCTACCATTCCAACTTCTGCCATAATTAAAGAAATTAAAAAAGCAGGCATATCTGCAAGGCAATCAATTTTTGCTGGCACTTATGTGTGCAATGCTGTAATGTATAGCGTACTTCATTATATAGCTATGAACAACATGTCAACAAAAGCAGGCTTTATCCATGTTCCACCTCTTATCTCGCAAGCGAAATATGGAATGGAGCTTGAGGAAATGGTTGGGGCTATTATCATATCTATAGAAACCTGTCTGAAAGAAAAGGGAGTAGCTATGGGCAACTCAATAGTTAGCTCAAAGTACAAATGGTCCTAGTATAAAGCATCTGAAGGATTTTGAAGTGCCTGCAACAGTAACTGATATTGTTGCTGGTCCTATGCCAAATATGAGACCCGTTTTTATAGTTACCTCTCCTCCAGCAGGGATATCAACTGTTCCTTCAGAATGCTTACCAATGAATACGAGACCATCTATATCAATAGACCATTCTGCACCTACAGCATCCTCTGTTCCAGTATTTGTAACTTTTACTGCTATACCAAATCCTCCAGAAATACTTTCAATATTAATTATAGCGGAAGGTAGAGGAGCATAGTAAATGTCCTTATTTCCATTTCTTGTATCCTCCCATACAATACCAGCTGGGGATATATCAACTGCCCCAGGCTCATCAACTACCGTACCCTCGACTTCATTTATCTTTACTGGCTCCTCCCATGTTTGTCCTAAGTCAGTGGATTTAGTTAAATAGAGATTACCCTCTCTAACAAATGTGCAAAATACTGTTGTTCCACTTAAGAAAATTTCTGGACTTTTTTCATCTACTTGTGGCTGTGACGGAAATGAGCCATCATGCCATGTTTTTCCCTCATCTGTTGAATATTTGCAGACTAGGTCAAAATCACCATATATATTATCATTCGACATATATATTAGGCATAGATTTTCTCCACTTGCATCTATTGCTGGGTCCATATAATCTGCAGTTGAAGTAATTTCCATATCTGGCCAGAAGTGACAATCTGTATTATCGTTTGGGTGTCCCCATTTTATTAACAAATCGCTCGTTCCACTTGTTTCATTTGGGAAGTCCCATACCATCCAGAAAAGATTGGTTGAAACTGTTACATCATTATTATATCCTATTGGATAATCCTCATCTCCAGTTATACCTGCTCCCGCTGGGTCAAAAGCAGTTGTAAAGTAAAATATCTGGCATGAGCTTGGAAGATCGTAGCCTGCATATATAATATGTCCTACATGTCCGATAGCCCATGTATTTTCATCTAAAGCGTCTATACAATAGGTGTGCCTGTCTTCATCCCATCCTTCGCAATCATGTGGCAACATCTCCGCAGTATAGCTTGCAGGATCTCCAGCATCAGTTATTTTGGCAAAGTATTCAGCGTTAATAAGATCATCATTCCATGCACAATAAATTACATCGCTCCCAGGAGGATGACACATTACTGGCCAATTCTGCACGCCGTTTGTCCAATCTCCTGTATTACTATTCCATATTTCCGACCATGTATTTCCGTTGTCTGTTGATCGCATGAAATAAACATGTCCTTCAAAAGTGCTTATTTCTCTATCAAATGCAACAAGTATGCTTCCATCTGGGGCATCTGTAATTGATGGATGCTCATCATCTAATGGGTCAGAGGATATCTGAACGTTTCCTCCAGTAACGGGCAATTGCTGATGCCTATTTTTACTGCAGACAATAAAAACATCGACACGATTATAAATACACTATATTTTTTCATTCTATCTGCCTCCACATTTAAACGGCGATTTGTTTAAATAATTAGCGATTGTTGCGATTCTAATCTGTGTCTCCTTATCTATTTTTTCTAAATCTTTTAATGCTCTATTAGTAAAAACTATTCTATACATCAAACAGCTCCTCAAAATGTTTTATCTTTCCTTGTTTATAATCATTTCTTGCCTCTTCAATTGACTTTAAAAATTCTTTATTTGAAAGAGCTATTAAATCTTCCATTAAATCTTCTACAACTTCTCTTACACTTTCCTTTATCAACATTTTTAATTCTTCTTCATCCATATCCTTCAATTTCATAAATCCTAAAATATCATGTGTATATAACCTGACTTTGCCATTTCAAGATAGTTATACTACCATTGTATAATTTGCCATTTGCAATTTTTATTACATTTTACCACCTCAAATTAAG
>VBQI01000047.1 GCA_008297865.1 Thermoplasmata archaeon | reverse complement strand
CAATTGCGGAATAAATACACCACTTATGGGAAGAATTGCTGGAAGAAAAGCAGATTCAATTATAATGCCATCTGGCAAAATAATACCTCCTTCTTCCATTACTGGAATACCTGCAAAAGTAATGGAGAAATTAGGAACTAAAAAACTTCTGCAGTTTCAAATAATCCAGAAGAGTTTGGAGGAGGTGGATGTTCTTATTGTGATAGATCAAAAATTAAGAAACGTTGGGCCGAGTGTTGAAATGATATGCAATGAATTAAAAAAGAAATTTGAAGAGAGGTTTGGAGGAGAAATTGAAGTAAATGTAAAGGAAGTATCTGAAATAAAGAAGGAAGCTGATTTGGAAACTCCACCACCTGTTGTTACTTCCTTAGTTAGGATTGATGGAAAATAATATATTATCTTTTCTTATGCCAGTATAATGGGCGAATTAGAGAAACATATTGAAAAAATTTTAGAGAATAAGTATAGGGAGGGAATGAAGATTATTAGAATGAGTAAAACTTCTAAGGAATTATTAGAAGAATTAAAAGAAAAATGCCCTCATGTTCCTGAAAAAGAGCTTGTCAGCCTTTTCAAATCTGTTGCTGCGGGAACAAAAATGGTTGATTCTGCTATAATTTCAGCAGCTCATAATATGGAATACAATGCAACTCATCCTCCAAAGCCTGAAAAAACATGGCTTGATGATCTGTTTACAGATGTTGCAAGAAAAATCATAAAGCCAAAAGAATTGATGAAGAATAAAAAGCTGTATGCAGAGCTAATAGAGCTTATAAGCGGGCTTGAAGAGAAATATGATGATAAAGACCCTCCAGATATTGCAATTTTTAGGAGGAGGATAACATCTTTTCTTAAAGAAAAGGTGAAGAAAAAATGAGGATAAAAGAACATCCAATCCTTGAATTCAAAAGAGGAAAAGAAATTTACTTTTATTATAATGGGAAAAAATTGAAGGCGTATGAAGGAGAAACGATAGCATCTGCACTTCATGCAAATGGAATTAAAATTTTAAGCAAAAGTGCAAAGCTCGCCCGTCCCCGCGGCTTTTTTTGTGGAATAGGAAAATGCTCCTCCTGCCTTATGAAGGTGAATGGAATACCAAATGTAAGAACATGCATCACATTAGTCAAAGAAGGTATGGTGGTGGAAGACGATGATAAAGATTTGCCTTCCAAAGAATATCCTCCGTGCTCTCATAAGAAAATGAAATGTGACATTGCTGTTGTTGGCGGTGGACCTGCTGGCTTAAGTGCTGCTTTAGAAGCTTCAGAGCACGCTGATGTATTGCTAATTGATGAAAATCCTCGCCTTGGAGGACAGCTAATAAAACAGACTCACAAATTTTTTGGAAGTGAAAATGAGAGGGCTGGAACAAGGGGAATAAAAATTGCAGAAGAATTGGAGGAAGAGGTGAAAAATAGGGGGATAAGAGTTCTGCTGAATACAAGTGTCATTGGATATTATGAGCGAGAAAACCATTTTCTTGCATGCGTTAACAAAATGGCTGGCAAAGTATATGAAATAGAGGCAAAGAAGATTATTTTCGCAACTGGTGCCCAAGAAAATATGCTGATTTTTGAAGGCAACGATCTGCCAGGCGTTTACGGAGCAGGAGGTGTGCAAACCTTAATGAATGTATATGGAGTGAAGCCTGGAGAACGTGGATTGATTATTGGAGCTGGCAACGTTGGCTTAATTCTGGCATATCAACTTTTGCAGGCTAGCGTAAATGTGGCTTGCATTGTGGAGGCAATGCCAAAGATAGGTGGATATTTTGTTCATGCAGCAAAAATAAGGAGATGTGGAGTGCCAATATATACGAGGCATTCCATTAAAAAGGCATATGGAGATGGAAGCGTAGAGGGTGCGATCATAGCAAAGCTTGATGAAAAATGGAATTTTATTGAAGGAAGTGAAATGGACATTGAATGCGATTTCATCTGCCTTGCAGTTGGATTAATTCCTTCTATAAGGCTTGTTGCACAAACAGGGGCGGAAATTTCTTACATAAATGAAGCGGGAGGATGGGTTGCTTTGCATAATGAATATATGGAAACAACTAAGGAAGGAATATATGTTGCTGGTGATTTGGCTAACATCGAGGAGGCTTCGACGGCAATGATTGAAGGAAAGATAGCTGGCTTGCATGCTGCTCATTCAATAAAACAGATTGTGGGCTTTGAAAGCAAAATTAAAAAATATATGGAGGAGCTGGAAATATTCAGGCAGGGTTATTTTGGTGCTCGTCCAAAAAAGGCGAAGGAAGAAATTAGAAGGAGATATTATGAAAAGATGGGAGACAGAAGGAATAGCTGAACTTGCTGATTTAAATTTGCCAGAAGAAGAGCATTTGAAAAAAGGTGTTGCCATTATAGAGTGCATACAGGAAATTCCTTGCAATCCGTGCGTCGATGCCTGTCCATTCAACGCCATTTCCATGGAAAATATAAATGCATTGCCTATTGTAGACTATGAAAAATGTGTTGGATGCGGAAAATGCATTGAAGTCTGCCCTGGCTTAGCAATTTTTGTTGTGAAAATTATAAATGAAAAGGCAATAATAATGCTTCCATATGAATTTCTTCCTTTGCCCAAAGAGGGGCAAAAGGTTAAAGCTTTAGATAGAGAAGGAAAAGAAATATGCGATGCAGTAGTAAAAAAGGTAAGAGAAGGAAAGACCAATGTTATTACCATAGAACTGCCAGCGGAGCATGCAATGAATGCAAGGAATATAAGAGTAAGATGATTGAGGGGGAATAAGAGATAAGGGAAGGGCTATTGAAATTTTGTGTCACATGTTAACAGCAAGTATATAAATATTTTTTCGATACTTAATGAGAAAAATGAGGAGAGACAAATTCTTTATCTATCTCTCTATAATTTTCCTGCTTTTTTCATTTAGTTATGCAAATGAGATAAATTATCCTCCAAGCAAACCAACGACTCCCAATCCTGCCAACAATGCCACAGGCGTGCCAGTTATAGTAAATTTAAGCTGCTATGTGAGCGATCCAGATAATGATGTAATAAATGTAGCATTTTACTGGGTGAACGTTACTTTTGAAGGAGAAATAAACCTGACTAACATATCCTTTTACTGGATAAATGGAACTGATATTGGCATTTATGATTTAATAAATTATACAGCAGAAAGCCAGCTAATTGGTATAGCCTATAATGTAACGAGCGGAAGTATAGCCAAAGTTGGCACCCTTTATTTGGAATATAATAAAACTTACTATTGGTATGCAGTTGCGAATGACAGCCAATATGAAAATGCATCAGAGATTTGGAAATTTACCACTGCAATAAATCATCCTCCAGATAGGCCAAGCGTAGAAGGAATAACATATGGATATGTTGATATAGCATATACATTTTTTATCTCTTCATCTGATCCAGACGGAGATAGAATAAAATACGCCTTTGACTGGAATGGAGATGAGCTTATAGATGAATGGACAGATTATTATGCTTCTGGAGTCATTGTCAACGTATCTCATTCATGGCATGAAGCTGGAACATATTATATAGCTATCATAGCTCAGGATGAAAATGGAATGGAGAATATATCAGAGATAGTGGTGCATATAAGCCATAAAAACATTCCTCCATTTTGCTCGCTGGAAGCAAGCAATAGCCATGGATATATTCCTTTCAACGTTACATTTTTCATTTCTGCAAACGATGAAGATGGCTATATTTCGTCATGGAGTTTTGATGCAGACAACGATGGCGCGCCAGAATATGGTGGCGATGGAAGCCCGCCATCGCAAATATGGTATGTATACAACGATACTGGAAATTTCACAGCAAAGTTAACCGTTGTAGATATTGATGGAGCTATTAATTCTGCAGAAGCATTGATTATTGCATATCTGCTGTCACCGCCGGAAATTCTGGATATATCTCCAAAACAAGTATCGGCTGGGGCTACATTGAATATAACCATAGCTGGAAAAAATTTTGTGAACGATACTATAATTTTAACAGATTCTCCATATATTGATGTAATTTATACATGGTTTGTAGATAATGAGACTATTGTGGCGAGGATAAATGTAGATGAAAATGCAACTGAAGGGAAAATTAATATTACAGCAGTTAATCCAGATGGGCAGGCATGCGAAAATTGTTTATTGATAGAAAGAGTTGAAAAGACAGATGTTATTTTTTATCTTTTGATTATTTTGGTTATATTGTTAGCAGCAACTATTGGAGCCATCTGGCTCTTTAGAGGAAGAGTAGTTTATGCCCCTCCCATAAAAGAAATACCTATAAGCATAGACGGAGTCTGTGTCTGGAGAGATATATGCCTCAGATTTTTCGTAATGAAAAATAGCTCGTTAGCGAAAAATGCGAATTTTCCGTCAAATAAAAATCTGGGTACAATAACTGCTAAAGAAGAAATTGAAAAGATAGAAAAGGCGGTTAAGAAAGCAAATGAAGCTTGGAAAAAATGCTGTATAAGGTTTCATTTAAAAAAAACCTGTTGTGGCAATAGATCCAGAAAAAACATATTTGGATTTTTGGGGTAAAAAAGTTCAGCTAAAAGAAATAGTGAGTAATGGAAAACTTGATCTTTCGAGCGGACTTAAAGTAGGGGATGTCATAAAGAAGGAAGAATATGTGGATATTATGCTTAAAGAATGGTTGGAAGAAGAGCTTGCAAGAGAAGGGCTAAATGAGAAGGAAAAAGAAAAAATAATAAAGACGGTGTTGGAATCTCTTAAAAGAAATAGAGAACCAGAAGACTTTACCATTGAAAAAAGACTATATAAAAAAATAATAAAGCTAGGAGTAAGGAAAAAATGGGAAAAAGGATACGATAAATTAAAAGATAAAAAGATACATATTCCTTGGCAATTTGTTATAGATATATATGAAAAAGCTTTTCCAGAAGAAAAGTGCTTAGCTGTTTTTGTTTTTAAAGAGTTTAAAGGAGAAAAAGATGCAACAGGAGATGCAACCCTAGGTCATAATGGTATATTAATACATGAAAAAGAAATAAATGAAAAATCTCTTGTTCTGGCACATGAATTGGGACATAATCTTGGATTGGAACATGTTGATACCGAGGATAATTTAATGCATGTTCCTGTAAAAGAAGGAAATCTAACTAAGGAACAGTGCAAAAAAGCTCATCAAACAATAAGTAAACTTAAACTGATTACTCAAAAAGAGCTTAAGAGGGCGCTTAAAAAAGCAAAGGAGGAAAAAAAGAGATTAAAGGATAAAAGGAAAACAGAGGAAAAGAAAGTGGAAAAGATGATAGAGAAGAAAATAGAAAGGAAAACAGAGGAAAAAAACGGTTCCTGAAAGAAGAATTGTTCCCAAACAGCCGGAGAAGAAAATTGAATTAAGAGAAAAAGAAATTAAAGCTCTTCAGAGAAGAATAAAAGGTAAAGAAGAATTTATTAGAAAGAATTATGTAAAAAATATTCGAGAATATTTAATTAAAGAATATGACATTCCATGGGATGAGTTAGAAGGCGATGACATAAAGAAATGGAAGTGGCCGAAGGAATGGGAGTATGATGATCATCTATCTACAATGAGAAACGGCTATGAAGAACAGATGAGAGAACTTGAAAAGCTGAGGGAGAAACTCAGAAAACTTCAGAATAATCCATAAATATTGCCTTTCCATTTAGCCATAAATGAAAATTGTTTGTAGATGTGAAGACATAACAGAGGAAGACATAATAAATGCAATAGAAGAATATGGCTGTACAACTCTTGCAGAATTGAAACAGTTACTACGCTTGGGCATGGGACATTGCCAAGGAAGAACATGCTTGATTCTGGCTGCAAAGATTCTTGCGAGGAAAACCGGGAAAAGCTTGGAAGAAATTTTGCCATCTTTTCGCCCTCCCGCTGTGAGCGTTGAAATTGGGCTGATTGGAGGAGAAAATGGAGAGTAAAGCTGACGTTGTTATTGTAGGCGCAGGCATAAATGGGTGTGCTTTGGCTTATGAACTGGCTAGGAGGGGTAAGAAAGTTGTTGTTGTGGAGAAGAATTACATTGCCTATGGGGCAACTGGAAGATGTGGAGCTGGCATAAGGCAGCAGTGGGCTACAAAGGAAAATGCTTTGCTTGCCAAGAGAAGCGTTGAAATTTTTGAAGGGCTGAGCGATGAGCTTGGCTATGACATAGGGCTAAGGCAGGGAGGCTATCTTATAGCCATACATGATGAAGAAGGCATGAGGCAGGCAAAGAAAAATGTTGAAATGCAGAAAAGTATTGGATTGCCAGTCCGCATTATATCACAAGAGGAGATAAAAGAGATTGCTCCTATTTTGAATCCAGAAGGAATGGAAGCTATAGCTGCAACATTCTGCCCAACAGATGGACATGCTAATCCATTTAAGACTACATATGCCTATGCAATGGCAGCTGAAAAGCTGGGGGCAAAGATATACAAATTTACAGAAGTGAAGGATATAAAAGTTAAAAATGGGAGAGTGGAGAAAGTTGTAACAAGCAAAGGAGAGATAGAAACAAAATATGTTGTCAACTCCGCTGGAGCATGGAGCAAGAAAATCGCTAAAATGGTGGGAATAGAAATGCCTAACAAACCAATTAGAAAAGAAGCATTGGTGACAGAGCCATTTAAAAGAATTTTCGATTGCATGGTTATTTCATTCAAGCACGGCATATATTTCAGCCAGCAGGATGAAGGACAGATATTAGGTGGTATACCATCGCCAGAGGAGAAGATTGGATACTATACACAGCCTACTTTCTCATTTTTGAAGCATATGGCATATATGCTTGGAAAATATGCTCCTCCTCTAAAGCATGTAAGCATATTAAGGCAATGGACTGGCTTTTATGATGTCACTCCAGATGCTCTGCCCATATTGGGAGAAACTTCCATAGAAGGCTTTATTCAATGCAATGGATTCAGCGGACATGGCTTCATGATTGCTCCCATGACAGCTCGCCTGTTAGCACAGCTGATTTGCGGAGAAAAACTGGAGATGCCTATAGACAGGCTGAGCATGGAAAGATTCAAGGGAGAAATAACGGAAGAGAGAGCTGTTGTAGGATAAAAAGCTTTTAACAGTAATTAAATTTTTTCAATAAATTTAAGTAATTGTAAAGTTAGTATTTTTATGCCACTCTTTGGCAAATCTGCAGAAAAAGCATGTCTGCAAGGAGAAAAACTAATGGCAAAGGGATTGTATGAAGAAGCAATAAAAAAATTTAGTGAAGCCATTGAATTGGGAAGGGATGATTTGCCCGTAAGGTGTGTTGCTGAATTGAATATGGGTGTGTGCTATGCAAGATTGGACAATAAAGAAAAAGCTATGGAGCACAATGAAAAAGCTATAGAACTTGTTAAAATGCAAAAAAATCTGCCAGCAGAAGCACCGCAAGATGAAGAAGAGAAAGAGAAATTTTATAAGACACTTTTCTCTCACGAAGTAGGTGTACAGGCATATTTTAATAAAGGCATTGTCATGAGAGTAATAGGGAAGCTGGAAGAATCAAGAAAAATTTTTGATAATCTAATAAAATACGTCCCCTGGGCATTTAGGATAAGAGAGCCAATATTTAGAATGGAGAGATATGAAACAATAGTAGCAATGGTAGAAAAAGAAAGAGAAACCATTCCTGGTTTAGTTCCAGTAAATTATATCAAAGAACATTATAAAAAGCTGGGATATAGTGAAGAAGAAATGGAAAAGGATTTTAGAGCGGTGCATCCACAGCAATAAATTAACTTTCTAGAATTTCCTTTATTTTCATATACTTCTCCAGATATTTTTCTCTAGCTTCCTTGCTCATTCTCCATAGCTCCCCTACATAAATGGTGAAACCACCGCCATCTTTTAAAACAATATCCATAGTTACCCATGTTTGTTCGCTTCCGAAAGGATAACCAGGTCCAACAATTTTAACAGGCAATTCATTAGTTTTGAACTCGACTTTTTCTATTTTCTCTCTCGGAATAGTAAGTGTTTGTGGCCTACTGAGTAGTTTCTTGAAATTTATGTAGATATTTTTATCTGTAATTTTTATTTTTCCTTTTCCGTATCTCCTTTCTCCAATTTTCCTAATTTGAACTTCCGTGGAGAAAATCTCTTTCTCCATATGGCAATAAATTTTTATCATATTTATTGCTTCCTAAATTTATGAAAAACATTTTCAATTTTTATTGATATGGCACATCCTCCTAGTAGGAATAACATATGGTTTGTTGCCATTCCAATTAATCAACGTATTGAATGTGCTGGGAATTCATTCCAAAAATTTATAAATTGATTTACTTTCTACCCCAGCATGAAAAGTATATATGTAGGAATATTTGCATTGGTAATGCTGGTGGCGACAGGAATAGTATATGCAGAAAAGATAGCAGATGATACAAACGATGTCTGGCATTGGAGTAAAAGCAATGGAACTTTTAAATGGGCATCTACATCAGGTGAGCCAAACATTGATATTACAGAAATTTCATATGAAATACAGGGAAATAAGCTCATATTCAAATTGAAAGTTAAGGGAACAATAGAAAATTCTGATAAAGCTGGATATGGAATATATTATAATACTTCTGAGGCAAACTATCTCGTAGGCTATGCACAAGGAACTGGTACATGTTTTGGAATATCAACTGATGGAACACAAGTGGTGGGAGGAAATGTTACAGTAACGGGTAATACCTTGATTGGAACAATTGAATCAATCGGATTAGGAACGAAGATCGAATTCTGGGGATGGGCAGCAAAATACAGTAGCACTTTTGGAAATACAAAAGAAGAATGGTGGGGTGACTGGGCGCCCAATAGCAAGGCACCAACAGAGAGCAATGGAGAAGACACAGGAAGCTCAGAAGATACTGAAAAAGATGGAAAAGGCACACCTGGTTTCGAAATGGCTTTGCTAATTACTGCAATTGCATTAATTGTTGCATTTAATAGAAGAAACTATTACTTGTAAAGCTTCCCTCTTATTGCCTTGCTTGCTACCCTTAGCACGCATATTGTCATTTCTGCTATTGCTAACAGGAGAGAGATTTCCTTAGATTTTATTGCATGGAAGGGGCAAGCTTCGACACAAATCATGCACGCTTTGCATTTTCTGTAATCTATTGCCAAATTGTTATCGATGGCGCCAACTGGACAGGCGCCGATGCATCTTTGGCACTTTCTACATTCCTTGCTTATAACTGGGTTAGTTCGCATAAGCTTCGTGATAACTTCATATGCTCTCTTTTCTTCAGTTGTTCCTCCTAGATGAGATGCGAAATCCATTCCAAAATCGAGGATTTTATATTTAATTCTCTTAAAATTTGAAAGAGGATATGAAAATTTTCTCTTAACATTACTTATATCTTCCCCAACAATTTCCATATTGTTTACGTTTCCCAATCCTCTTTCTTCAGCAATTTTTATATGTTGTATTTCATATGGATTAATTCCCATTATTCTGCATGCAGTTGCATCTGCTGCAACAACGTCTCTGCTAGCAATAATTAAATCCATTTTTATAGCGTTTCCACCTACTGGGCCCTCTCCCTCCTGGGCATAAACTCCCATCTATAACTGTCAGATAGGGCTTAAAAACCGTATTTATATCAACTATCCCTACATGGAGCATTTTCATTCCCCCCTCATGCAATTTCATCTTTTCATTTTTGTATTGTATGCCCTTCATGTTTTTCATCCCAAGTGTAACACCAGTTAAGACGTGTGTTTTCATAACAGGAACAGAAATTATTTTATCAAAAGTTAGCAAGTCCCTCTGCAATAACTATTTCTTTAACAAATTCTCCATTTATATTAACTTTTATAGGCGTGCATCTATTAAAATCGATAAATTTTACATTTCTCTCTTCAGAGACTTTTTTAAGCCCACTTTTTTCATAAGCCTTTAAGGTATCACACCAACCATTGAACTTTCGCCAACATATGGAATGTCAGAATGTTGTCTTACAATATCTATTAAAGCTCTAACAACTTCAGGATTTATGCAAGCTCTCCTGTGCTTGGAAACATCCAACGTAAGATTTGGTTTTATAAGTACTTTTCCACTAAAATCAACATCAAGCTTTTCAACTGCTTCAAAAGTTGCTTTATATGTATCTTCGTTTTTTATAACTGCAACTTTCATTCCGGAGATACGCCCGCCATGAATATAACATTTTTCAAAAACGATTTTTAATGACTTTTAACTTTTCTTGCATTTACCATAACGACGTCATAGTATACAATTCTTTTTTCATGAAAAGGGAGAGAGGCTTTTATCGGAAACTTATACTCCTTATAGAAACATGTCTTCCATTCATTCTTTTCAATAAAATTTTTTATAAAATAGAAGGATTTTTTCAAATGCAATGAATAAATACAATCAGTTAACTCCATTGCTTTCTTTAAAAAAATTTTATCGGCTTTCCTATTTGCAAATTGTGCTCCAAAAGGAGGATTCATTACAGTTGTATCTCCTCTCTCATGAAAATTTTCAATATCTCCAATAAAAAAATGAATTTCTACTCCAAACTTTCTGGCTTCTTTTCTTGCAATCTCTACAAGGTTTTCATCAATGTCAACTCCTATAACTTTCTTTGCATTAAGCAAGCTTGCTCCTATAGAAAATATACCAGTTCCACATCCTAAATCAATAACAATTTTTCCTTCAATATCTCCATTATGGTAAGCTATCCAAAGCATGTCCGATGCAATGTCTGCGGGCGTCTGGTATTGCTCCAAATCGGGTTTAATAGTTTCTGGTTTTGCAACTTTCTGGAGTAAAATTTCAAGTTCTTTCTTCTTCACATCATTATTTTATATAGGGTATAAAACTTTCTCGTTAATCAGTAGATGACCCGATTATTTTCTAAAGTCTTTTTCATATATTTTTGGTGGATGGGATGCAGAAAATACATTTGGTTAATAAATTTACCA
>VBQI01000001.1 GCA_008297865.1 Thermoplasmata archaeon | reverse complement strand
AATTTCTTGGAAGAACCTGCTCAAAAGAATATTCTGTAAGATATTTCTTTTTCTTGCTTGCTATTTGTATCTACAATCTCTGGATTTTGCTTAATATCATTGAAAGGGGAAAAGATGGATTGGATCCGGGCAAAATTCCAATCAAAGTGGATAGATTAGTGCATTTGATAAGAAAAATTATCTTCTTCAATTCTCCTTATAGGTAAAATAATAAATGAAAAAAGAATCGTGTTTGTCTTCGGTAATTGCAATAGGATTGAGTAAGTTCATTTTGTTGAAATTTTGAGAATTCTTACTCTATTTTTCCACTCCCCTTATTTTCAGCACAAAAATGACATTATAAGTTTACTCAATGTTTCCAAAATCTATCGAACAAATTCATTTGTTATAACCTACTTTCCGAAGTACCGATAAAGATAATACAAAAAACTACTTATTTTTTATTATAAAAGGCAATTCCTCACCGCAAAATGGACATTTTGCATCCTTTAGATAATTTTTTACTATTTTACTACCAAATCTTTTTATGAGCAATTTGTCACAATTATGGCAGTATGTATTTTCATACTTATGCCCAGCAACATTACCTATATATGGATATAAAATTCCCTCCTTTTTTGCTTTTTCATAAGCATATTCAAGTCTTTCAATTGGCGTCGAAGGCGTAGTGAATTTATATGCTGGGAAATATCTAGTAAAATGAATTGGTGTGGAAGGGCCGGCATATTTTAAATGCTTTTCAATGATTTCTTCAATTTGTCCATCATTTACTCCAGGTATAACTAAATTTACTATTTCAACATGTATCCCAAGCTTTTTAGCAAAATTTGCATTTTCCCATATGTATTTCTCTTTTGCATTCAAATATTTTTCATAAACTTCTTTCCCCCCTTTTATGTCAATATTCATTGCATCAAGTCCAACTTTTTTAAGCATTTTCAAAGCTTCTTTCGTCATGTAGCCATTGGAGACGATACTTTTGGGCTGTGAAACTAGCTTGAATAAATCAATGCAATACTCAAAAAGTAAAGTTGGTTCATTAAAACTTGCACATAAACCATGCTCTCCCGCCATCTTTGCCATTTTTTCGGGGGAGATGAATTCATATCTCTCTGGTGGCTCAGTTTTTGATAAATGCCAGTTTTGGCACCATAAGCACGGAAAATTGCATGAGTAGGTGGAGAAAGTTAGGGCATAACTTCCCGGATAAAAATGAAAAAAGGGCTTGATTTCTATAGGGCGGAGTTCAATGGCGCTTATGTTTCCATATGTAAGAGTGTATATTTTGCCATCTTTATTGATTCTTGTTTTGCAGTATCCTCTTTCGCCAATTTCTATTTTGCATTTTCTGTAGCATAGGTTGCATTGGTTGGCGGAGCAAAGCATTGCTAAGTGCATGTGAATAATGAAATAATGCTTTAAAATTTAGTAGCTATCTCTGTCTTTAGTTTACAAATGATTGGGGGATCAAAATTCTATTTTAGCAGCTATTTCCCTCGCCTTCTGCTTCACTTCCTCCGTCAAATTTCTCCCATGAGCATCTATCGTCACAGTAAGTGGACCAAAATTCTCAACTTCCAAAACCCATAAAGCTTCAGGCATTCCAAGCTCATCGAGCCAGAAAACATCTTTAACTTTCTTTATTGCATTCGCCGCCAGAACTGCTGCTCCTCCAGTAAAGGCAGCATAGATTGCTTTAAATTCCTTGCATGCCTTAGCAGTTTTCTCTCCCATTCCTCCCTTACCGATGATGATGCATGTGTGGAATCTTTTAATAAAATCATATTCAAAAATCTCCATTCTACTACTCGTCGTAGGTCCAGCTGCAACAACTTGCCATTCATCGCCCTCTCTTTTTATTATTGGTCCACAATGAAAAACTGCCACTTTCGAAAAATCAACTGGCAAAGTTTTTCCTGCATCATACATTTCTATTGCCTTCTTATGTGCTTCATCTCTTGCAGTGACTATGGTGCCATTGATATAGAGAACATCCCCCGCATTTATTTTCATTATCTCCTCCTCGCCAATAGGCAAGCTTAATCTATATTCCATATTTTTCCCTCCTTATCAATTCTTATACTTTTCCTTCTATCCGCCCAACACTGGACAGCGATGGCAACAGGCAATGAAGCAGGATGCCGATGAGCTACCTCAACATGAACATCTAAAACAGTTATTCTACCACCTAATCCCATTGCCCCTATGCCTGTTGAATTTATTGCTTCAAGCAATTCCCCCTCCATTTTTGCTATCTCCTTGTTTTCATGTCTCTGCCCAACTTTACGAAGTAAAGCCTTTTTTGCCAATTCCATTGACACATCTGCCCCCCCGCCAATGCCAACGCCTACTACTGTAGGTGGGCATGGATTGCCCGCTGCTTCGACCATCCATTCTAAAACAAATTTTTTAACGCCTTTTAAGCCAACACCTGGCTTCAGCATGCGTAGCGTCGACATATTTTCTGAGCCTCCTCCTTTTGGCATAGCTGTTATAATGCAGTCATCTCCGTCTGTCAATTCCCAATGTATTGGAGGGACAAATCTTCCTGTATTATCACCGCTATTTTTTCTAGTGAGAACATCAACGGCATTTGGACGAAGAGGCACTTGTAAAGTTGCTTTTCTAACCCCTTCAATTATTGCGTCCTTAATGATATCCCTATATGGAAAATTTACACCAAGTTTAACGAAAAAAGTCAGTGTTCCTGTATCTTGGCACATTGGTTTTTTCTGTTTTCTTGCCAGCTCAACATTCTTTAGAATAGCCATAAGCTGTGCTTTTGCGACTCCTTCCTCATTTTCCATTGCTTTTTTTAATGCTTCTTCAACATCTCTTGGCAAGTCTATAACAGCTTTTGAAAGCAAATTTGCAATTTCATTAGCAATCTTTTCTTTCATGGAGGGATATATAATTCTAATTAAAAAATGTATGGAATTGTTGGAAGGATAGGCACAAAAAAGCACCAAATGGGAGGGGATGGGATGCCTTTCGCTACCAGCCTATCCTTCCGAGTTTATAGTAAAAAATCCTATATATTTATTTCGATTTTTTGACTCGATTTTGCTTATCAAAGCTTACTAGACAATAAATATTGCAAATATCCTCCTCATCTGTATCAAATTTATAAAATGATATCATCTAAAAATAAAAGATTATCAAACAAATGCCAGCAAAACCATTTGAAATAATAATAGGAGAGCCATGATATCAGGAACACAGCAATAACAGTAAATTTTTATAGGCAAAATAGGTTGGTCAATATGAAGGGCATAATTACTTTATTAGTATTCGCAATGATTTTCCAACCTTTCTTCATTACTACAGATGATTGGCTTACCCACGCCAGAATAACTACACCATACGGTTATAACTTGTCATGGGAAGAAGGCTTGGACAGGGCTGTCAGCAATGGAGCAAATGTAATTTTAGATTGGGCTGATTTTAGCGATACTTATCAAGGAAGAATACTCCATTTCAATGAAAGTTTAAATGAATTTAGGCAACGAGTCGAATATGTTCATTCTCATTATCCTGAAATAAAATACATGGTTTATATCGGGCCACTAGAAATGCAAACGCCCGATGCCGATTTGAATAAAGATGGAAAGGATGATGATGGAAAAAATAGCACCTATACTGATCACCCCGAATGGCTTCAAGTTGGCATCGACGGCAGAAAAGCGGTTTTTTATGGCAGTATGCCAGGAATGCCTTTCTGGGTTGATGAAACAAGTGAGGATGTTTGGCTTAGCCCAAGCAATAAAGAGTATCGCAAAATCATAATGAATATTGCAAAGGAAGTTGCCTCTACGGGCATAGATGCTATATGGTTTGATGTTCCTCATCTCTGCTTTGAATTTGGCGATGACTGGCAAAATCAATGGAGTACAGTTGATGAATATAGTGGGAGAGATTTTTACAATGATACTGGCTTATTGCTACCAACTCCTCCAATTCAGCCAGATTGGAATGATGAAGTATGGCTCAAATTTGTTGAATGGCGCTATAAACAAATTTTGGATTTTGTAAGGGACTTTTACAATGCAATAAAGGAAGTAAATCCAGATTGCAAGCTTATTATTGAAACTTCTTCAGATGGGAGTGTTCATACAACTCAGATTGCGAGCGATATCACAAGAATGCCATATGTTTGCGATGCAATAGCCCATGAATATACTGGTCCATACCATGAATGCCAGTATTACAGATGGCTTCATATGCTTGCTACACTTAAGCTATGGCATGATTTTGATTTAAAAGCTGGCAAAGATGCAGTATGGCTTCTTTCTTATGTTAAGCATGGCAAAGTTGATGTGGCAAGATTTCATGCCTCCTTAGTTATAACAATGGGTTTCAATTATTATACATCTGGCGACATAGGAATGGCAGGCATAGTTGATGAACAATTTATGCATGATTTCTTTGAATGGCTTGGCGGTCATGACGAATATTTCTATGGATGGAACTATGATGCAAATGTAGCCGTCGTATTTTCACGTTATACTTTAGATTATTTGGATAGAGGAAGTTGGGAAGGATATGCATATCATGATGGCATCAAGGGAATTTTAATGATACTCATTGAATCAAATATACCTTTTGAAGTGATAACGGAAAGAGATTTAGACAATCTTTCCAAATACGATTTGGTTATATTGCCAGATTATGCATGCATGGATGAAAGCGAAGCAGAAAAAATAAGGCAATACGTTGCAAATGGAGGAAAAATTGTTGTAATAAATGAAACATCGCTATACACAAAATATGGGGCAAAGCGGGATGATTTTCTCTTAAGCGATGTTTTTGGCATAAGCTATAATGAAGCAAAAGATTGGCAAATTTATGAAAATGAATATGGCAAGGGAAAAGCAATTTTTACAATAACTCCTTTAGGCAGATACTATTACTGGGCGGCGCAACCATGGAGTAATTTTAGTTATGAAAAAGAGGCAGAAGAAATAAGGGATGAATTTTTAAAATTGTTCGAAAAAGCAAATATTTCATTGCCTTTCAGCATTACAGGAAATGTTATTGCAATTCCATATGAAAAAGGTAGCCAAAAGATGATTCGCATTTTAAATTTCAATGGGATAAGATGGAAAAATGCCGTTCCTTCTCCGCAAGATATAGAAATTAGAATAAGAGGAAATGTAACGGAAGCAAAACTGCTCGATTTTATGGGAGGATGGAGGAACGTGGATGTAAAAAAGGAAAAAGATGAGAGCATAATAAGTTTCACACTTTATACTCAGGCAACTTTACTTTATTCATTAAATGAAAGTAAGTTATATGTAGCCATAACAAAACCAAGAGAAGGAATGCTTTATTTTATGGATAGAGAAATAATGCCCATTGCATCTGATAAAGCTGTTATAATAGGAAGGATAACAATTGAGGCAGAAACAAATGGAAACAAAGTGGAGTTTTATATAAATGATGAGCTTAAATATGAGGATGATGCCTCACCTTATCAATGGACATGGGATGAATTTTCTTTAGGGCAACGAGAGATAAAGGTTATTACATATAGTAAGGGAGATAAGGCAAGTGATGAGACGGTAGTGATTAAAATTTTATAGAAAGGACGGTGAATGCAAAATCATCAACAATTTGATAAAAAATAATGAAAGGGGATTCGTTGCTATGGCAATTCCTCACGCAATAAACCAATGACAACCATTTCTTTCTTTACTTTTTTCCTTAAATTCTTATGATGGCTTTACAGAGATTTTCTTTACTCACAATTTCTTCTTTTTCTTTAAAAACTGCTTTGTATACGGCCCTGGAAGTAAATAAATGATATGACAGAGATGCTCTAGTTATAAAATCAAATTTCTTCCCAAAGATTTTTTTAAGTATGTTCGAAAATGAAAAGAAATTTTCAGCCAACATTTTTACTCCATTGTATAGCTTTTCTGGTGTCATTCTTTTTGGCAAATGAACAACATGATATAAATCATATTTACTCCAGTTTTTTGTTAAAATTCTGCCCTCATTATCAAGTTGTCTAAATAACGGTGTTCCTGGAAAGGGAGTAAGTATATTGACACCTATTGAATCTACATTCCATTTATAAAGGGCGTTAAGAGTTTCATTAAATACATTTTCTGTATCGTTATCAAAACCAAAAACAAAAGAAGCAATTAATGCCATTCCATACTCATTTACTTTTTTAACTACCTTTTCATAGTCATCTACTCTATTTCTTTTTCCTATGCTACTTAATGTGCTTTGCAAAACGCTTTCAAATCCCACAGCCCAAGCAACACAACCTGCATCATAAGCTAATTTCAACAATTCTTCATCTCTCGCCAAAACATTTGCATTTCCAAAACATGCAAAATTTTTATTGAGTTCTTTTAATCTCTTAAACAGTTCTTTAGTATATTTTGCATCAATAGTCAATGAAGAATCATAAAAAAACAAAGCTCTTGCATTTCAAATTTTCTATCTCCTTTATTACTCTTTCAATTGGTTTTTTCCTAAACTTACAACCTATTAAAGAATTTGAAATTGCGCAAAAATTACACCTGTTTATACATCCTCTTGTAGCCTCCACTCCTTTAACAATAGAGAAATATTTGTTTTCTACAGGCGATATAATTTCCTCGCCACTAACTGGATTGCTTATATAAAATGGCTTTAAATCATCTTTTTCAGCATCCTCCAATAAAGTCTGCCAAACTCCTTCTGCTTCTCCTATGACAACAGCGTCTGCATGCTGCTTCGCTTCCTCCGGCAAAGCTGTTGGATGGTATCCCCCGAGTACTACCTTTATGCCCTTTCCCCTAAATCTATCTGCAATTTCATATGCACGAAAAGCTGTAGAAGTGAAGGTGGAAATAGCTACCAAATCATAGTTTCCATCATATCTTATCTTTTCATAATTTTCATCTATAATTTTTACTTCATGCTCATCATCTGTTAGTGCATATAATTGTTGTAAAGTAATAGAAGACCACATTGTAAGCTTTAGCAATAATTTTTCATAAAGAGATGCATTGGGCTTTATAGCTGGCATTACAAGTAGTATTTTCATAACATCCTCCCTATGAACGTTCAAATAATGGACGTTAATAATATGAATGTTATTTATAAAGTTTTCCCAAAATATTTTTAATGCTTATGAATTTACATTCATGAAATGGATGTTATTTCTAATTGTAGCAATATCAACTTGTTTTCCTTCTCAGGAAGTTGTCATAAAAATTGCTATTCTTGATTCAGCAATTCCATCATTTACTTCTCCCCCAGAGATGATGGAAATTTTAGATGGCTATAAATGGCATTGTAACAAAACATATAGATTTGAGGCAGATTGGATTACAGATTTTGAAATTATTGCTGGAAAACTTAAGAAATATGATGTTGTAGTTATTCCTGGAATAGGAAAAGAATTTTGGAGAATAAACAAAAATTTGTCATTATGGAAAAAGGAATTGCGCAGTTTTGTTGCTAATGGAGGTGGATATTTTGGAGTATGCGGTGGAGCAAATATTGCATCTTTAGGTTTGCTTCCGCCCAGCCAAAGAGGATGGAAGCATTGGACAATGTGGGAATGGTTTATGAATGAAGCAGCCATTGGCATTGTTCCTGTATATTCCTATCAAGACATGGCGGATCCTTTTGCTTCCTGCATAATATGGAAAAATCCGTTTAGGGTAGGCTTCTCTGCTTATGTTTGGTATAATTTATCCATAAATGGAACTGGAATTTGTCAGTATTGTAAAATAAACAATAGCCATCCAATTTTTAAGGGATATGAAAATAATAAAAGGCTGATGAGATGGGTTGCTGGTCCCGCATTGATTCCAGTTGGTAACGTAAGCATTTTGGCATGGTTTCCAGATGAAAATATATCTGGTAAAAATGGAAATAAAAGTACATCCATTCATGCTTGGAGATTTTCTCTCCATCCAAAAGAGCCTTTTGATTTTTGGGATATGGAAAATAGGCTTATAGAAACCCATTTAGCAGGAAAACCAGCGGGGATGGCATGTAAATATGGAAAAGGAAGGGTAATAATTTTTGGGCATCATCCAGAGCATCCTGTATGGAAGGGGGGAGAAATTTATGAAGTAGATAATAAATTTAATCATTTATTTGGCCTTGGCTTATTTAGGTGGAGAGATAGAAAGTTTTTACCATCAAGCTACAATTGGTGGATTGTTAGGAGATGTGTAGCATGGGTTGCTGGAATTAATGAAAAAGAGCTTCCACCAATAGAATAACATGACTATGCATGATAACATGGTAAGTGATGAACAAGAGATCTGGATACTCAATCTTTGATGAATTATACTATTGTGATCTCTTTCATGCAAATTTCATTAAATTTCTTTCATTTAGTAAAAGTAAAATATGACTCGCTCATTTTTCTTAATGAAAAATTTATTTGTTATAATGTTTGTTGTCTTTTCTTTAATTTCGCCAATTCATCTAAAAGCAAATTCATCAACCTCATCATATGGAGGAAATGTTTATTACGTTGATCAAAGCCACCTATTAGCAAATGATAGCAATCCTGGAACAGAAGATTTGCCCTGGAAAACAATAAGCAAAGCAGCTAGCACGCTTCAAGCAGGAGATACTGTTTATGTTAAGGAAGGAGTTTATAAGGAAAAGGTTATTCCAAAAAATTCTGGAAGGAACGGAGCTTACATTTCATATATTGCCTATGCTGGCGATGAAGTAATAATAGATGGAAGTAATATTACACTGCCAGATGACTTGGTTGGCTTAATCCATATATCAAACAAAAGTTATATTTGCATCTGTGGCTTTAAAATAAGAAATGCTGGTTTTCATATCAATAATGCTGGCATATTGATTTACAACGCCAGCCATATCATCATTGAGAACAACTCTATTTACAATACAACTTCTTCTGGCATAGGAGTATGGGAGAGTAGCCATATAATCATAAGTAATAATGAGGTTGAGCTAGCATGCAATGATGGCGAGCAGGAATGCATAACAATAGCTACAACAGATGGCTTCGAGGTAAAATACAATCATGTTCATCATGGCGGACCTGGCTCCTTAGGCGGGGAAGGCATCGATGTCAAAGATGGTTCATCAAATGGAAAAGTTTTTGGAAATGTTGTTCATGATTTGAACAGGCTTGGCATTTATGTTGATGCATGGGATAAGCATACCTATAATATAGAAGTTTTTGGAAACATCGTATATAATTGCTCAGCTGGCTTTGTAGTTGCTTCTGAAAGAGGGGGACTGCTGGAAAATGTCAGGCTATACAACAATATTGCATATCATAATGAATGGGCGGGAATGGAAATTGGAGGATGGGATTATGGATATAAGCATCCAATGAGGAATATAACGATAATAAACAATAATTTTTGCTACAATGGAGGAGAATGGGGAGTTGGCATATATCATGAAAATCCAGATGCAGAAAATGTCGTCATAAGGAATAATATATGTAGCGGAAATAGTGGAAGCCAAATTGAAATTGAAGGCAATCTGAAAAATTTTGTTTTAGACCATAACTTGATTTATGGTTATAGCGATTATTATGGCGAAGATTATGTTGTAGGAGAGCCAAAATTTATCAATGCTTCCAATGGAGATTTTCATTTGCAAGTTGGTTCGCCAGCTATAGACAATGGCTCTTCCATGGATGCTCCTTCATATGACTTTGATGGAAACTGGCGTCCCAGAGGCAAAGAATATGACATAGGAGCATTTGAATTTCCTCGCACAATTTATTATGGAGTAGATACCATGAAGCCAAGCGATTTTTCCTTCCTTAAAAATTATTTAGGAGGAAATTTTGCTACCCTTGCTTTAGAATGCAATGTGCAAAAATGGCAAGAAGCTTTGGAAGAAGCAGAGAAAAATGGAATAAAAATTATAATATGGCCTCTTGGTCATGGTCATCAATACACACCATGGAAATGGAACGGCTCAGATTGGGATGTTTCTGAAGGCATAGAAGTTTTGCAGTTTGCGGAAGAATATGTTAGTAATGGCAAGGAAGCTTTACTAGCTGTTCTTATGTCTCATGAGCCATTTTGGAATAATGGAAATCCATTCACTACAGAGCAAATGAAAATGCTTTATTCAAAGCTTAAGAGCGTTGCCCCTCATGTTAATTTATTCGTTGCTTTTGGTTGTCTTTCATGTTTTGATAACAATCCAGATACAAGAATAGAAGATGGGATTGCAGATATTGCTGGAATATGGCTTCATTGTTTTGGAGGAGCTGAGGGTAGTGAAGAAGATGCTTTAAAAAGAATAGATGCTGATTATGAGCTTATAAGAAAAAAGGGGTTGCGTATGAAACTTTTCTTTGCGATTCAATCATTTGGAATAGAAGGCACAGCATATAGAATGCCTTCTGCTATGGAAATGCTTGAATTTGGCAGAAAAGTTTTTGAGAAAAATAAGCTTGATGGCATTTTCTGGTATCCATGGGATAATCCAGCTGGCTATACAGAATGGCTCAGCAAAGATAGGTATGATGAAGAAGGAAATGATAGATGGGAAGTTGTAAGGCAACTGGCGGATGAATTTATGAAAGGAAATGAGAGTTTATATGTTGAGATAACAAAGCCAAGAAATGGCATCTATGTTATGGACAGATACATAATGGATTTTGATATTCCTCTAGTTATAGGAAAAATAACAGTAGAAACTGCAGTTTATCCACAGGCAAATAAAGTGGAATTTTATGTAGACAATGAACTAAAATTTACAGATGAAACTCCACCATATGAATGGCAATGGAATGAATTTGCCATCGGATGGCATGAAATAAAAGTTGTGGCATATAAAAACGGAAAAATAGCGGATGATGAAATAGAGGCGTGGATATTTGATGTGTGAATTATTAGGCTCCTACAATAATGCGAAGTAAATCTCTTAAGCCTGGAGATAAACCAAGAAATAGAATGAAGAACTTTATAGTATTTTTTAAATTTGTTTTCAAATCATCTATAACATATATTATGCCGATTATAACAAAAAATTTCAAGAGAGGATAACCAATTCCATAAAATTTTTTCATGAGAAAATCTGGCAATGGATGTTTTTCTCCATAGCCAATTCCGAAATGTAAGGGATCAACAACTGCAAAATATGTTGTCAAACCATCTAGCATGTGTCCAAATATGAGCATATTATTTAGTTTGTTGCCAAGCAATTTAAGGTTAAAACGTCTTGATAAAAAATATATAGCCAGTGTTATAATCGCAGCTAACGCAGGAGCTATTGTAATTCTTAAATCCATATTTTTTCCTATGGAATAGTATGCCAGCATTGAAGCGGAAGTAAGCAAGAAAAGGATACCAAATGAGAAAATGGAGGCATTATAATCTTTATTCCTAAATTTATGGTATATAAGGAAGGATAGGATGGAAAAGAAAGCAAATATTACAGGATGCAAATTATATCGGCAATATTTTATAAAAACAAAAATATATACAAGAACATATGCAATATTCTTTAAAATTAAGCTGTATGCAAATGTTTTTCCATCATGAAATCGAATACCATATATTAGCGAAATAAAGAAGAGAATACCTATCTGAACATATATTATGGGGGAAATGAAAAGGTAGGAGAGGGGCTTAACGAATACTCCGGCATCTTCCAAAACCCTCGCTACGGAACCATATAAAATGAAGGGAAGAGATGCAATAATAAATCTCAGATTAACTTTAACATTATATTTTTCAAAAAAAAGATAGAAGAGATAAATGAAAAATACTATGAAAAGACCATATGCTATTTCAGATGCTAAAGAATAACCTTCATATGCCCACACACCATGATAGCTTACTGCATGCCCCTCTGCATCTGCTACTATGGGACCAATGAAATACTTCCATATAAATTTGTCATATACTTCATGAGGAAATAAAATTAGGGCAATAACAAAAGCAATCGCTATCATCATTCCAACGTATCTCCATTTCATTAAAAGGCAATATTATAAAACATTTAAATGTTGCAATTTTATTGACATAAAATGGATGTTAAAGAAATACTGAAGAAGGTGAAAAAAGGAGAGATGAGTATAAATGAAGCAATAGAAATTTTAAAAAATCTCCCCTTTAAGGATATAAAATTTGCAAAAATTGATTTTCATCGTCGCCTAAGGCGCGGTGTACCAGAAGCAATATATGCGCCTAATAAAACAAAGGAACAGATAAAGAAAATTGTTGAAGAAATGGTGGGAAAAGAAAAAATTTTTATCACAAAGGCAGGGAAAGAAATTTATGAAGGGGTTCGAGGTTATAAAAATTGTAGATATTACGAAAAATGCAAAATGATAGTAATTGGAAAGCGCGAAAAGAAAAGTGGCAATGGCTACATTTTGGTAGCATCCGCAGGAAGTGGCGATATTTCAATAGCAGAGGAGGCTGCTGTAACAGCTGAAGAACTGGGAAATGAAGTTAAGAGGATATATGATATAGGGGTTGCCGGCGTTCATCGTTTGGTTGCGCATGCGGATGAAATAAGTAAGGCAAGCGTTGTCATAGCTGTTGCAGGCATGGATGGAATACTGCCAACACTCATATCCAACTTCACATCCGCTCCTGTCATAGCTGTTCCAACAAGCATTGGATATGGCACTGGAATGAATGGCTTAGCGGCTTTAATGGCAATGCTCAACAGTTGCTCACCAGGCATAGTTGTGGTGAACATAGATAATGGATTTGGAGCTGGCGTAGCAGCTCATCTGATAATGAGAAAATGGAGTGAATGACTTTCAGTTGATTTATTTCCATTGTCTTTTCATTTTATAAGGCAAAAAAATTTATAAAATAAATGTATTACGTTTTTATGAAAAGGTATTACATATTTCTTATTGTTTGCCTGCTATTTCTACCACTAAACAATGCAGAGAATGAAAAGATAAGGGTTGTAACTACTACAAGCATAACAGGAAGCATTGTTGAGGATTTAGCAGGAGATAAAGTAGAAGTATATACAATTGCTAATCCATCATTATGCCCTGCTCACTATGATCTCAAACCAAGTGATATAGAAATTGCTACAAAAGCAGATATATTGATTTACCAAGGATTTGAGCCATGGGTTGAACAGATCGAGGAAGAACTTAAAGAAGACGTTGTTATAGAAAAAGTTAGTGGACCATGGAATACCCCAGAAAATTTGAGGAAATATTATCGGCAAATTGCTTCTATATTAGAAGAAAAAATTGATTTGGGAGACAGATTACAGAGTTGCTTGGAGTATATAAATAAAACTGATAGTGAGCTCAAAAAAATTGCTGAAGAAAATGGATTTGGTGATATAAAAGTATGCTGTCAAGAATTTCAAAAAGCTTTTGTCTCCTACCTCGGCTTTAATGTTACAATAAGCTATCCTTCACCAGAAACACTAACAAGCCAAGATATTGCTGAAATTGAAGAAAAAATAAGGGAAGAGAATATTAAGCTTGTGATAAGTAATTTACAAAGTGGAACAAGTTTGGGTGAAGCATTGGAAGGCATGGGATTGGTGCATGTAGTTTTAACAAACTTTCCAGGAACTGGCACGGAGCTACATAATATGTCTGCAGTTATGATGTACAATGCCAAAAAACTTGCCTCAGCAGTAGAAAATTTAGGGATTAGGAGTGAGCTTTCATTAATAAAATCAAAATTACAAGTTTATGAATATGCCACTTTTGGTTTAATTGCCGTAGCAATTGTTGAAGCAATCATTATATGGAGGAAAAATGTTAAGTGAGGAGGAAGCAAAGAAATTTCATGGGCATTTAGGTCCATATTTATTACTTGGCTATATTGCTGGAAAATATGCCGTTGATAAACTTAAGCCAAAAAATGAATTTGAGTTAAAAGCAATGATAAAATGCCCTCTGAAAACACCTTTTTCATGTGCCATAGATGGCTTACAGTGCAGCAGTTCGTGCACTTTTGGTAAAGGAAATATAAAGGTAGAGGATGGAAACGATATCGAAGTCGAAGTAGGAAGTGGAGATAAAAGAATATTTTTTAAAGTAAGAAAGGAAGTGCTCAAAAAATTGGAGGAGCTGGACATGCAGGAAGGCATAAAATGGTTGCGCAGTTTGCAAGTAGAGGAAATTTACGAAATAGAGTAATTGAATTAGAAAATGTATCAACTTCATATGCAGGAGAGCTTAAGCCAGCAATAAAGAATATTAGCCTTGAAATAAGAAAAGGAGAAATTGTCTTAATTACTGGCCCAAATGGAGCAGGCAAGACAACGCTTCTCGAAACAATATTAGGCTTGTTAAAGCCTTACGAAGGAAAAATAAAATTGCTGGGATATGAAATGCCAAAGGATGCAATAAAAGCTAGAAAATACTGTGGATATCTTCCGCAAGATTTTATAAAGCCAGCCGGAGAACCTTTTATAGTAAAAGATGTTGTGGCAATGGGCTTCGCAAGCATTGGAAAAAATGCAAATAATGGTAACATTTTAGAAGCATTAAAAAAAGTAAAAGCTGTCGAGCTTTTAAACAAACCAATTGGAAGATTAAGTGCAGGACAACAGCAAAAAGTGCTGATGGCAAGAGCCTTAGCTAGACAGCCAAAAATACTTTTTCTTGATGAGCCTTTTAGCTCTGTTGACAAAGAAGCCAGACATGAAATATGTGATATACTCGAAAATTTGAACAGAAACGAGAATGTAACTATTCTTATAGTATCACATATAACACCAAAGATAGAATTTGATAGGATAATAAAAATGAAAAATGGCATGGTGATTAGTTGTTAACTATTTTAATCAGAGCATTTATTGCAGCAATTTTTGCTGGCTTTTTATGTGGGTTAATGGGTGTTCATATAACAAGGCTCAATTTAAATACAGTAGCATTCTCTACTGCTCATGCTGCTTTGGCTGGGGCTGCCCTTGCCATGTTTTTGGGTATGGAACCTTCTACAATTGGCCTGATTCTGGCTATTTTAACGGCTTTATTCCTTGGCCCATTGGCTGATTTGTTTCATATTCCGTTCGATTTATTTTCGATGTCTCTCTTTTCTATCTATACAGCTTTCGCATTCATTTTCATCTCAATTTCTCCTGGAGGTGTCATATCTGCTCAAGCAGTATCAAGCATATTATGGGGTAGCATTTTGACAGTTACTTCTGGCTATACAGTTTTCCTTTCCATCCTCTTTTTCCTTGTTTTAATTTACATCATTGCCTTCTTCCCTCAACTAAAATCCCTATTGTTTGACAGCAAGCTGGCGGAGGCGGAAGGAATAAATGTTAAGGCATACAAATACTCCTTAATGTTTTTATCAGGAGTTACAGTCTCATTAATATTAAAATTGGTTGGTGGTTTCCTTGTTTTTTCATTGCTTTTCATTCCTGCAGCATCTGCTTTCCTGCTTTCTGAAAATATAAAACTTATTTTGTGTTTTTCAGCTATTTTAGGCAGTTTTTCTGCAGTAGGAGGTATATTTTTAAGTCTTCTTTTAGATTTACCAACTGGAGCATGCATTGTTTTAATGGCAACCTTCATATTAATTATATCAGCAGTCTATGCCCATTTCTTCGGAAGATTAAGGAAGTGAGTCTATAACATATCTATATGTTTAAATTCTGAAATCAATTTATCCATATGAATTTGCCCAATAAGCTGAGCCTCTTTAGATTGTTATTGGTGCCCATTATTTTATTAATATTGTATTCCAACATTTCCTATAACGTTGACATTGCCACAGCTATTTTTATCTTAGCTTCTGTAACAGACCTCATAGATGGTTATATTGCCAGGAGTAGAAATATTATAACCAATCTTGGAAAATTTCTTGATCCTTTGGTAGATAAAGTTTTGGTTGTAAGCATTTTGATATATTTAGTTTATAAGCAGATTATACCAGATTGGATGGTTATCATTATAGTTGCTAGAGAATTTATGGTTTCTGGCCTTCGCATACTATCTGCATCTCATGGCATAGTAATTGCTGCAAGTAAACTCGGCAAGTTAAAAACAAACTCCCAGATAGTTGCAGTCATTTTTGCCATGCAAGAATGGCCATTTTACTGGTGGCTTATGTTTATTGCAGTCATACTTACAATAGTATCTGGAGCACATTATATCTGGAAAGGAAGGCACCTTTTCAAGGAATGATTAACTTCGCAGGAGTTGCAGGACCTCTTCAAAATTTATGAAAACAAAATCTGGAATAATTCCATATCTTTCAATATCTTTAATTTTCGATTCCCCGGTAAGCATTAATGCTGTAGTAATATTGCTATTTTTCCCCATGAGGATATCAGTATATAAGCGATCTCCAAAAATAATAGCGTCTGAAGGCGAAAGATTAAATTTATCAAGCAAAAAATTTATTAAATCTGGGTTCGGCTTGCCCAATATTTTTTTTGGCTTTACATCTGTGGCAGTCTCAATCAATGCAATAAATGAG
The DNA here is from genome assembly GCA_008297865.1 of Thermoplasmata archaeon. Taxonomy (GTDB): domain Archaea; phylum Thermoplasmatota; class E2; order UBA202; family JdFR-43; genus VBQI01. Next base: position 17,638 of record VBQI01000001.1, on the reverse strand, counting down.
CCAGTATCAGGAATATATCCTTCTTGAGTAGGACATACTTTATCTGGATGAGTTGCAACATATTCTATTCCATTACGAATGAATAAGCAAGCTTTCTTCAACTTTTCATATGTTAGAGTGGTATCAAAAGCTACAATTACTAACTCCGGATTTTCTTCAGTTAACTCGATGCCATGATTCATTAATTCTTTCTCAAAATCGGGAGTTCCTACAGCATAAACGCTATTTATACCATTTAATTTAAGATATTGAATTGTAGCTAAAGTAGAAGTGTATATCTGGTTTTCGGATATACTGATGTCGAGGATGCTGCTCAGTTTTTTTTGATAGGTATAGGTGCTTTTAGATGAATTGTTAGATATGAATACAACATAACTTTTACTTTTTTTCATTAAATATGCGACAATTTCTCTCGCTCCAGGCAGGGGCTTAAAATCAAGATATGTAGTGCCATCCTGGTCAAATATATACAATTTTTTTTGTAGAAGGACCTTCTTTTTATAATTGTTGGAAATTCGGGCTTTATGTAAAGTTTCTTCATCTTCAATAAGCCACCACTTATTTTCCATGGATTAGGTTAAAAAAGAAAGTTATTTATGCTTTTGGTTTTCTTCGTTTTTGATTTTCTCGTTAACGCATTTTTGATTTTCTCGTTAACGCATGAGCCAATTGCTGTAATCAATTTTTCCATAGTATGGAGGAGGCATTTCCTTTAAGATTTTCTCTATTTCACTTACTACTTCTTCAACGCTTTTTCCTGTTGTATCTATTTCCCATATTTTTTCATGCCTTTCTAAAGCCCTTTCAAGTATAATGTCCAATGCCTCCGCTTCCAGATTCTCCTTAATTTTCTTTTCGTTCCATCTCTTTTTCCTAAGCCTCTTTTTCAGCTCATTAGGATGGCATCTGAGTAAAATAACTCCATCAACACTTAATAAATGACTTAAATGTCCTTCTATTATTAGCAATCCCTTCTCCCTTATTCTTTTAATATATTCATCCATCAATTCTTCATCTACTATTTTACTTTGCCTCCTCTTATCATATCCTATAACAAAATTGTCTGTAATTTTCTCCAATCTAAGCACTTTATAACCCATTTTTTCAAGCAAATCAGCAACTTTTGATTTTCCAACACCTGGTGTTCCAGTCAGAGCTATTTTCATGTCTTAATCAGCTCTATGAATTCATATGCATCCCTTCCCTCATAAAAGCAATAATGTATTTCCCTATAATTCCTTTTGAATTCTATAACATCTTTCCTAACTTTAGTTGCCTCCTCCTTGTCTATAAGGAGTCTTTTGAAGAATTTTGCCACTTCTTCCATCTCATCTTCTTTCATCCCAAGCCTTGTAAGTTCCTGCACACCCAGTCTTATGCCAGAAGGACGTAAAGGATGCTCATCTCCTGGCACCATATTCATGTTGGCTATTATACCTCCTTCTTCAAGCAATTCAGCAGCTTCCCTTCCCTTTTCCTTTCCAACTCTGAACAATACTTGATGTGATTCTGTAAATCCATAATCTTTGCCAAGGACGTCGAAGCCAAGATTATATAAAGCTTCTGCAAGTCTCTTGGCATTTTTCACAATCTGCTCAGCATATTCTTTTCCAAATTGTAGATGTTCAGCAAACGATATAGCCTTAGCTGCTACATGATGTAAATGATATGATGATGTAACGCCTGGAAAAACCGCCCAATCAAGATATTTCATTTTCTTATCCTCCTCTTTAGTTTTATCTGTGAGGATAACTCCCCCCTGTGGCCCAGGCAATGTTTTATGGGTCGAACCAGTCATGACATCTGCTCCCTCTTTCAATGGCTGTTGAAATTTACCTCCCGCTATTAAGCCGAGAACATGGGCAGCATCGTATATTACCTTAGCCCCAACTTCATGAGCAACTTCGGCAAGCTCTTTCAAAGGCGTGGGAAAAAGAAAGACACTTTGTCCAAATAGAGCAAGCTTCGGCTTCACTTCTCTTATAACTTTAATTGCCCCATCAACATCAATATTCATAATTTCCTCATCAAATGGGTAAAAATGAAGTTGCAAACCACGCAATCCAGCAGCACCCCATTTCCCGAAGGAAATGTGTGCCCCATCTGCAGTATCAAGAACGGTAACGGCATCTCCTGGCTCCGCAAATGCTTTAAACACCGCCATATTGGCTACAGTGCCAGAGGTGGGACGAACATCAGCATATTTGCAATTAAATAGCTTTTTTGCAAGTTCAATTGCTTTGCTCTCTACTTCATCAAAATATTTACATCCCTGATAATATCTGTTACCTGGTGTGCCTTCAGCATATCTTCCATGAAAATCAGTTATAAGCATTTCTTGACATAATGGCGACAAAATATTTTCTGAGGCAATCATTGGAAGGCAGTCGCCGAACATTGCGTTGCTTTCCTTTGCTTTTTCTCTTACAAATAGAGCTTCTTTAAGCCATTCCATGAAAGGAAATGAAAAATAAAATAAAAAGGTAGTGGGTTTATGGTGGGTAGACAGGATAATATGCCCAGTTGGGGGGAGCATTTCCCTCTTTTGTTATAGGGTTGTAATAATATATGTCATTAAAATATCCCCATATTTCAATTGAAGGATAGGAATATCTCTTGAAATAGTTATAGGGATAGCCTCTCCTTTTGTACAATTTTGCTTCTTCATCATCCCAGTATGGACCGCTTGTTGCATCTAATGCGTGCCATTTTCCATCCTCATAAATTTCAACCCATGCATGCCCTCCTGTTTGTCCACTGAAATTTACCTCACCCACGACAACACGAACATTTTCTGCTTTTATGCCCATGGCTCTCAAAAGAGAGACTAATGTGTATGCCTGTTCTTCGCAATCACTTACAATTCTACCTTTAACAGGATTTGTAGCATAATTTGGCGTGTCTGCCAGAAATTCATGAGGCATAATCCATTTCTCATCTACTCCATGGAGTGTTGAATCTGATACCCATGTCCACCGAACAGCTTCTCTGTATGCTTCCTTTACATTTTTCATTCTATTAGCAAGCTTCCTTACTTCTGAATCATTTGGAGTAACATATTTTTGCCACGGAGAAAGTTGTTCAAAATCCTCTTTTTTCAATAGAAGTGCTCCTTGCTTTAACAAGCGGGGTTGAAATTTCTTTACTCTAATTATTTCTTTCTCTTCTTGCTTTTCTTTCCATATAACATAAAGTAAAGAAACTGAAATTAATATAATCAAAACCGCTATTATAAGATACAATCGCTTGGACATATCCTAGTGAAGCACATCAAAAATAAAAAAATTACTGAATTTATTTCTCATGGCGAAATTGGTTTATAAATGCAAAACGCATGGAGAGAGATTCCATTATTCTTTTGAAAATGGAAAATAAAAAATATGATAAAAAAATTAGACAGGATGATAGAAAAATTTGATAGAGATAGAGCTAATTTACAGCTTAATAGCATTATCATGAAAATATTGATGGAGGAAATGCCTATTTTGAAAGAGAAAATTAGAAAATTCTGTAGAGAGCTAAGAAAAGCGAAATACATCATTTATATTTTTTCAATTGCAATTTTTGCAGTCGGGTTATTCTTTCTCACGATTGCATTGCTGACTGCTCTTCCTGCAAACAATGACTGGCTAAAGATAGTTGAAGGACTTGGTTTTGGCGGAGCTAGCGCCACAAGTTTCATCTCGCTCATGCTCCTCAATCCGATAAAGAAAATCCAAGATGTGAATTCAGATGCAAGCCAAGCTGAAATGATTTTCTATTGCTGGGAGCTTGGCATATTCCTGCACATCAGAGCAATGGATATTAATGACCGTGACTCCATCAAGGAAGCAGCAGAAAAAATAAAGGAGTTGACAGCAGAAGCCATAAGCCTTTTAGAAGAATATACTGAGATAGAAATTGATGAGGGATGACGCATCGTTATTCTTTTCATTATCTTATAAGTGCATAATTTCCTCCTTCTATTCTTATTGCCTTTCCATTTATGATGGCATCCGCAATTTTAAAATGCGCATTTTTTAAATCATTCCATAATGCTTTCTGAGATATACCCATTTGTGCTGCTGCTTCATGCTGAGTTAAACCAAGATAATCCACAAGGCGAAAAGCTTCAAATTCTTCTATACGCAAAAAAACTACGCCATTATATGGAATATTGGGAATGAAAACGCTTGCAGAAGGTAGCATTTCAACCCATCTTCTGCATCTTCTCCTCCCTGGCATTATGCTTATATAGAAAAAATTATATAAAAGTTTGGCGAAATTTTTATATATTTCTTACTATATATTCCATCAGGTGATAAAATGCCTTGGGGAAGAGGATTTGGATGGCGTGCTGGATGGTATGGTTATGGATGGCCTGGTTACGGATGGTCAGCATGGTCAGGGTGGCCAGGATGGGGCAGAGGAAACCCATATCCATTCTGCAGGCGATTTCCATGGCTACCAAGAGGATGGTGGCGCATGCCATATTGGCCAATGTATAGCTATCCATATTACATGCCATGGAGGTGGTAATAAATGCCGTTTGGCATGGGACCATATGGATGGCTGATGATGCCATACATAATGCCATGGCTTTACTATCAATACTATAGTTATATGCCCTGGATGTACCCATATTACAGCTATTACTGGTACCCATACTACTATCAATACTATAGTTATATGCCCTGGATGTACCCATATTACAGCTATTACTGGTACCCATACTACTATCCATGGTGGTAACCGTATAACAAGCAAGCTTCCCTCTTTCCTTAAAATTTATTAGGGTGAAAAAATGTACTGGCCATATTTCATGCCTTGGATGCCATACATGCCGCCTTTCATGCCGCCAGAGTTAGAAATGGCGATGCTTGAACAAGAGAAGGCGATGCTGGAGGCAAGGCTGGCAGAAATAAATAAAAGGCTTGAGCAGTTAAGGAGGAGATAAAATGAAAATAATAGGAGGAGATAAAATGAAAATAATAGTAGCAACTAATAAAGGTGGTTTGGAAGATGATGTCTCTCCAGTGTTTGGAAGATGTCAAACATTTACAATAGTGGAAGTAGAAGGAAATGAAATAAAAAATGTCGAAGTTACGCCCAATCAATTTACCTCTGCAGTTCATGGGGCTGGCATACAGACGGGGCAATGGATCGTTAGCCAGAGAGCAAAAGCAGTTATAGCAGGAAATTTTGGGCCTAATGTTACAGCAATTCTTCAGCAAGCTGGCGTAGAAATGGTGGTAGCTCAAGGAAAGGTAAAAGATGCTGTAGAAAAATACTTAAAAGGAGAGTTAAGAGGTAGCATTGCTTCTGCTCCTCCTCAACCAACGCAACCCTACCCACAACCTCCATATCCAACAACACCATCGCCGTCATACCCTCCGCCATCTTATCCGCCATACTATCCCTCATGGCCTTCTCCGCCAATGCCGATGCAAATGAGCAAAGAAGAAGAGCTAAAGATGATTGAAGAGGAGATAAAGCGCATCGAAGACTTACTATCTGCCATCAAAAAGAGGTTGGAGGAGCTAAAAGAATGAAGGCGAGAATTATAGAAGAAAGATGTATTGGCTGTGGATTATGCATTAATGTATGCCCACAAGGAGCTATTGAATTGGTTGGAGGAAAAGAAAGTAAAAAGCTTTCTCCGCCAATGCAAATGCAACCATTTCAGCCAATACCAGAAGAAGTGGAGCTAATGATGATTATGGATCAACTGAAAATGATGGAAAGCATGCTACTAGGCACGAAAGAATGGATTGAAAGAATGGAAGGTGATTAAATGGGAATGGGAGCAGGAAGAGGAGCAGGCATGGGAAAAGGCAGAGGGGCAGGAGGCAGAGCAGGAGCAGGTCCTGTAGGAGAATGTGTATGCCCCAGCTGCGGCTACAGAATGCCCCATACTCCTGGCATACCTTGCCGCCAGATGAGATGTCCTAGGTGTGGTATGCCCATGGTGAGGGCATGAAGATAGCCTTTCCCACCCTTGGTAATAAAGGCTTGGATGAACAAATTGGGGAGCATTTTGGGAGAGTGCCAACATACACCATCATTGACCTTGAAACAAAAGAGTTGAGAGTTGTGCCCAATACAAGCCACCACATGGGTGGGCAGGGATATCCGCCTGAATTACTTGCAAGAGAAGGTGTAAAGGTGATGATATGCAGGGGTCTTGGAAGAAGAGCAATAAACATGTTCCAAGATTTTGGTATAGAAGTATACATTGGCGCAACTGGCACTGTTAGAGATGCACTAGATGCTTTCATGAGAGGAGAATTAAAGAATGCTTCCATAAGTGATGCTTGTGGAGAGCATGCGTTTAGGGACAGACATCATCATATTTAATTGAATGGTGACGCCATGAAGACCTATCTGGATTGTATACCTTGTTTTCTTAAACAATCACTGGAAGCTGCCCGTATGACAACTGATGATCAAGCCATTCATGCACAGGTTGTCAAAGAAGTTATGAAATATCTCCAGAATATATCCTTTGAGAATCCGCCTCCAGAAATATCACGAGAGGTGCATGAGCACATTAGGAGAATAACCAAGTGTAAAGATCCTTACAAAAAGGTTAAAGAGCAATCAAATGCAATGGCAGAGAAACTGTATCCCCGTCTTAAAGAACTTGTTAAGAATGCAGATGATTCTTTACTCATAGCCATTAAGCTTGCTATAATAGGAAATGTCATCGATTTTGGGGCTGCTAACCGCTTCAATGTTAACGATATGATCGACAAAGCAATAGAAACAGATTTCATTGCTGATGCATATCCACAATTTAAAGAAGTTTTAGATAAATCCAAAACCATTCTCTATCTTGCAGATAATGCGGGAGAGATATTTTTTGATAAGGTATTGCTGGAAGAACTTGTAAGCCGAAAAAAACAGATAATCTACGTTGTCAGAGCAAACCCAATAATTAATGATGCAACTGTTCACGATGCTAAAATGGCTGGTATTGACAAAATTGCAGAAGTTATAGCTGGAGATGCTGGTCAAGATATTTCTGCACCTGGTATACTGCTGAAATTTGCATCTAAGGAGTTTTTAGAGTGTTTTAGATCAGCAGATATGGTTATTGCGAAGGGGCAGGGAAATTATGAAGCCCTGAGTGATAGTGAGAGAGAGGTATTTTTCTTGCTTGTGGTTAAATGTCCTTTGGTTGCACGGGATATAAATGCTGAGGTAGGTAAACTTGTTTTGAAGGTGAATACATGATAATTACGGTTGCATCTGGAAAGGGAGGCACGGGCAAGACAACGGTTGCGGTAAATTTAGCTTTAGCCACTGATGCCAAACTTTATGATTGCGATGTTGAAGAGCCGAATGCAAATATTTTTATAAAGGCAAATCTGCAGAAAATAGAAGACGTTTTTTTAATGAATCCTTCTTTTGACTTAAATAAGTGTACTTTTTGCAAGAAATGTGCTGAATTTTGTGCATATAACGCGATAGCTGTTCTTCCTTCTGACATTCTTTTCTTTCCTGAATTATGCTCAGGATGTGGAGGGTGCAAAATAGTTTGCGAGCATGATGCAATAACAGAAGGAAAAAAGAAAATAGGAGAGATATATCACGGAAAAAATGAAGTGGAAATATACCAAGGCATTCTAAACATTGGAGAAGCCAGAGCGGTGCCTATCATAACCAAACTTAAGAGTTATGTGAATAAGCAAAACACATCAATTTTAGATGCACCTCCTGGCAATGGATGTCCTGCAATAGAAGCAATGCATGGAGCAGATTTCGTTATATTAGTTACTGAGCCAACACCCTTTGGACTACATGATTTGAAAATAGCTATAAATATAGTGAGAAAGCTTGAAATTCCATTTGGTGTGATCATAAATAGATATGGTATAGGAGATGAGGGCGTTGAAAAATACTGCAAGGAAGATGGTATAGAAATTTTAATGAAAATTCCCTACAGCAGAAAAATTGCAGAGTTGTATTCAGCTGGCATTCCATTTGTAAAAGAAATGAAAGAATGGAAGAGGAATTTCATTGAAATGTATGAGGCAATAAAATGATTGTTTATGGCCCTGTTGCTTCTTGGCGTCTAGGTAAATCGCTTGGCATCGATTTAATAAGCGTGGATAAATTCTGCTCATTTGATTGCATTTACTGCCAGCTTGGCAGAACAGAACATAAGACGATTGAAAGAAAAATATTTGTTGAGAATAGTCAAGTAAAAAAAGAGTTAGATAACATTCATGAAATAGAAGCAGATGTTATTACCTTTTCTGGCTTAGGAGAGCCAACCCTGGCAAGAAATTTGGGATTTTCTGCAGACTATGCAAGAAAATTTGGATTGCCTATTGCTATTTTAACAAATTCATCTCTTTTTAGCAGGGAAGATGTTATGGAAGATTTATTAAAAATTGACTGGATTGTTGCGAAGCTTGATGCTCCAGACAAAAAAATTTTTGAGAAAATTAACAGACCGCATGAAAAAATAAAATTTGATGAAATGATTGAAGGTATCAAGGAGGTGAGGAAAAAGGCAAAGAAATTTTCCCTCCAAATGATGTTTGTTAAAGAAAATAAAAAATATGCAGAAGAAATGGCTGATTTGGCAAGAGAAATTAAGCCAGATGATGTGCAGATTAATACACCTCTAAGGAAATCACCTGTTCCGCCTTTAAGCAAGGGGGAAATTTTTGATGTAGAGGAACATTTTCACGGGCTAAATACAATAAATGTTTATTCCTCTTATCCACCAAAAGTTAAACCAATTGATTATGAAGAAATGAAAAGGAGGAGACCAGAATGAGGCAAATTGCTGTGGCAAGTGGAAAAGGAGGAACTGGTAAAACAAGCATAGTTGCATCTTTTGCTTCATTAACTGAAGCAGTTTTTGCTGACTGCGATGTTGATGCTCCCAATCTTCATCTCATTCTTAAGCCCGAGATAATGGAAAGGATACCATATAAAGGAATGAAGGTGGCAAGAATAGATGAGGAGAAATGTACTGAATGTGGAGCTTGTCAGAGAGCTTGCAGATTCAACGCAATAGAAAATTTTAAGGTAATGGAAGAGAAATGCGAGGGTTGCAAGGTATGCACGCTTGTTTGTCCAGTAAATGCCATAAGTATGTATGAAAGAGTAACAGGGCACATATACACTGCAAACACAAGATTTGGGAACTTCGTTTACGGACTTCTGGAAGCAGGAGAGGAGGCATCGGGCAAATTAGTTGCTCAGGTAAGACAAAAAGCAAGGGAAGTTGCTGAAAAGAAGGGAATAGATTTGATTATAATTGATTCTCCTGCCGGCATTGGCTGTCCAGTTATAGCTTCCATTGGGAATACAGACTTGGTTATCATAGTTGCGGAACCCACAATGGCAGCCATTCATGATATGGAAAGGATACTTAGCGTGGCGGAGCATTTTAAAATCAGAGCCGTTGTTGTGGTGAATAAATATGATATAAATGAGGGGATGACTGAAAAAATTGAGAGGTTTTGTAAAGAGAAGGGTATTGATATTGTTGGCAAAATACCTTTCAATAAAAAATTTACTGAAGCAATGGTAAAGGGATTGAATATTGTTGAGTATGACGAAAATATTGCAGAATCAATGCGTAAAATATGGAATAAAATTGAAAATAAGTTAAAATGAAAAAGCAAAATGTGTTTAAGGAGGGTTACAGAATTTCTTTGCTTGCAGGACTAGCAACCTTGTTCCTTGCTTTGCTTAAGGCTTTAGTTGGCTATTTTTCTGGTTCCTTATTGCTTATCTCTGATGCAATGCATTCTGCCTCTGATTTGCTTGTCATTTTTACAGCTGCAATCGGAATAAAAATTGCCTCAAAAGCTCCAGATGAGAGATTTCCATATGGTTACTACAAAGCTGAGAATTTGGCAACTTTGTTCATTTCTTTTTTGATATTTTTTGCAGGATATGAAATAGCCATGGAGGGCTATAAAAAGTTGTATGCTATTCCATCCCTAAAAATACCATATATAGCCATTTTAACAGCAATCATATCTATTGCAGTTTCCTATGTAATTGCCATTCATATATGCAAAGTAGGGAAAAGGCAGGGAATGCAGTCGTTGATAGCTGTAGGACATGAAAGGAAAGTAGATGCTATTTCTTCCATATTTGTTCTGATGGGTATCACGCTGGATTTTTACAATGTTCGATATGTTGAAGGAATTTTCAGCATCGGAATATCAATTTTAATTTTAGAGTTGGCATAGAAAGCATGAAGGACGCAATTTACGCCCTCATGGATTTCTCTCCAAAATATGCAAAGGAGAAAATAACAGATACACTAAATGAGATGGAAAATATAGGAGGATTTGATGATTTGAGGCTCAGGAAATCTGGCCCATTTTTATTTGGAGAGGTAAAGATTTTTGTTAAAAAAGGTATAGATGTGAGTAAAGCTCATGAAATAGCAGGAAAGATAGAGGAAAAAATAAAAGAAGAAGTGAAAGAAGTGGATTTCTTCACCATTCATATTGAGCCGTATAAGGAAAGATATGCAAAAGCGGCAATTCCCATCGATGACAATAAAGTTTCTGAGCATTTTGGAAGGGCAGAAAAATTTTTAGTTTTCAAAGTGGACAGAGAGGAAGGAAAGATTGTTGAAAAAAGGGAGATTAAAAATCCATATAAGGAGAAAAAGATGAGAGCTGGACTTTCATGCGCAAAATTTTTGATTTCAGAAGGCATAGATGCATTAATAACAAAGGAAATTGGAGAAATTGCCTTTCATATGCTTGGAGATGAAGGTGTGGAAATATATATGGCAATGGAGGGCATAGATGAATGTATTGACAAATTCATTAAGGAAAAGTTAAAGCAATTGAAAAAGCCTACAAAGGTGAAAGAATGATTGTTAAAATTGTTTATGACAATAAGGCTTTGCAGGGCTTTAAAGCAAGCTGGGGTTTTTCATGTTTCATAGAGCATAGTATAAATTTGCTTTTCGATACTGGAGGAAGATACGGTGTGCTAAAACATAATATGAAAAAGCTCGGGATTAGCTTAAATGATATAGACGCCATTTTTATATCTCATAGCCATTGGGATCATGCAGGTGGGCTGAAAAAATTAAAACTAAAATATGAAGGAAAAATTTATGTTCCACCTTCTTCTAATTTAAAAGGAATGAAAGTAGGTAATGAGGAATTTCTTCCAAATTTTATTTCAACTGGAGAAATAAATGGGGAACAATCTTTAATTGTTAAAGATGATGACAAGATAGTAATTTTCACTGGATGCAGTCATAATGGACTTAAAAATGTGATAAAAATAGCAGAAAAATATGGCAAGATATATGCTATTATAGGAGGATTTCATGGTTTTAAGGAGATAGAATTACTGAGAAAATATCCGCTGGTAATGCCCTGCCACTGCACTAAGCTTAAAAGGCAGATAGAAGCTTTTCCTAACACAATAGAATGCCTCGCTGGTAAAGTGGTGGAGATATGAATTATGATGAATTTTTTTCTACGCCTTTAGGTAAAAAAATTCTGGAAGAAGAAGCAAGATATGTTGCAAAAAATTTAGAAGGAGAGATAGCAGTAAGCATAGGATGTGGAACAGGAATAATTGAAAGAAGAATAATGGAGATAAAGAAAGTGGAAATAGTGGGAGTGGAGTTGGATGATGAGATGATAAAGATGGCAAGTAAAAGAATAGAAGTTATTAAAGCAGATGCAACAGCTCTGCCTTTTAAAAATGCATCATTTGATAATGCAATTTTTATCACATCCTTAGAATTTATAGAAGATTACAGAAAGACAATTGATGAAGCATACAGAATTCTGAAAAAAGAAGGAAAAATTGTTGCCATTCTTTTAAACACCTCTTCTTCATATTTCAAAGAAAGATATGAAAGGGGTGGGTATATAAAGAGGAATATAAAACATCTTGATGTAAATAAAATTGAGGAATACATAAGAAAGAGATTTTCAGTTGAGAAAGAGGAAATCATTGAATATGGTGAGGCTTTGGCAATAGGAATGAGAGGAAAGAAACTTCATTCAATTAATTCCCTATAAATTTCATTCAATTAACTCCTCCTTCGCCTCCTCTGCCTCTTCATAAACTTTCTCTTCGTTAATGTTCATAAACTTTTTGTCAAGCATTATTGCTTTTCCGTTTATAACTACATCACTGACATTGAAGCCACTTGCAGCGTATACCAAATGGCTAATGATATTATGACGAGGAATCAAATTTGGAGATATCTTGTCTAAGCAAATTATATCTGCAAACTTGCCTTCTTCAATGCTTCCTGCATTTAAGCCTAAAAACTCTGCTGCATTTATTGTAGCCATATCCAGCACTTCCTGAGCCTTTACAATGCTTGCATCCCATCTATGGTGCTTGTGAATGAGTGCAGTAAACTTCATTGTTTCAAACATATCAAGCTTATTGTTGCTCGCTGCCCCATCTGTTCCTAAGGCAATGCATGCTTTCTCGCTCATCAATTCTGGCAATGGTGTGTAGCCACCTGTAGCAAGTTTCATATTGCTCACTGGATTGTGAATAACGCATGCTTTTGCTTTAGCTATCTCTTTCACTTCTCCCTTAGTTATCCATCCGCAATGAGCGAGCATTGTTTTGCCGGTAAGCAATCCATACTTTTTTATCTGTTCTAAAGGACGAGAGCCATATCTGTTCAAAACATCATAAACTTCTTTCCTTGTTTCTGAACAGTGGATATGGATAAATGTATCATATTTTCCCGCAATCTCATTTGCCTTTTCCAAGGTTTCTGGAGAGCATGTATATGTTGAATGAGGAGCAACAACTGGCTTTACAATTTCATCATCTTTCCATTTTTTAACGAACTTCTCACATTCTGGCAGCAGATGCTCTGCTTTCATTTCAGGTGTATCAAAATCAATAATGCTGAAGCCTGCATAGCAACGCATTCCAAAACTTTTTGCCTCCTTTGCAATTATATCCTCAAAAAAATACATGTCATTGCAACAGGTTGTGCCTGTTGAAACCATTTCCATAAAAGCAAGTTTTGTTCCTATTGCGATGTGCTTTTCCCTCAGCTTAGCTTCTACTGGCCATATTCTCGTAGTAAGCCATTCTTCTAGTGGCAAATCATCGCCATAGCCGCGCAGTAAAGTCATTGGCAGATGAGTATGCATGTTGATTAAACCAGGCAAAACAATTTTATTTTTTAAAACAAAATCTGCTTCAACACTTACACTTCCCACTTCAACTATTTTGTCATCTTCAATATATACATCTCCCTCTATTATCTTCCTATCTGCATTTTGAGTTACAATAATAGAATCTTTTACAAGAATGCTCATTTAATCAAGGATTGTAATGTTTGATGGCTTTATAAATGGGTGCTCTAAGACCTCTCCTTCAACTTCTACTCTCCTTCCTTCGACATCCATCCTCTCTTTTAAAATGACTCCCACTACGCCACCTTCATATGACAAACGCATGAGATAGCCATCTCTATATGGAAAGACCGCTCTCACTATGCCACGAATCCTCACTCTCCCCTTTTTTGGAACATATGAAACAACTTTTTCCTTTTTTCTGTAAAATTCATAAAACATGCTCCTCAATTCCTTTAAAATATCTTCATCTGAAGTCACCATTGCAATCTGTCCCTCTTTTATTTCTCCAGCGAAAATATATGCCTTATTTAGTCCAACCGCAAAGTTTCCCATTACATCTGGATTCTCTCTTGCATTCTTAGCATGAGAAGAAGGATTGGCAACAACAATTTTTGCGTCGGCAGGGGGCTCGACATGGAGACGTTCTGCAACAATCATTGGATTTTTGATTTCGTGCAGGCTCCATTTTTTCAAAAGTTTGCAAGTTTTTTCTGGAGCGCTCTTCCTCCATGCAAACTCAACTGCTACAGAAACTGCAACTATTCCCACAATTAATCCAGCAACAAATGCTATAATGTCCATTGCCATATTTCCAAATCAATTGTTTATTATTAAGCTTTATTATTTTTGCTTTCTAAGTTTGCTCCAAACTTTCTAAATTCTCCCCAAAATATTATAGATAAAATTGCATTACATTCTAATGGCAAAGATTACATTCATTGGCACTGGCGGCGGGAGATTTGCAACAATATTTCAGAAAAGAGCCACAGGAGGCATATATATTGCAGAGAAAGGTCTTTTGATGCATGTCGACCCTGGACCTGGTGCTTTAGTAAAAATGTATGAACATGGTCTCGATCCGACACAGACGGATGTTATTTTTGTTTCTCACGCTCATCCTGATCACTATACGGATGCAGAAATACTTATAGAAGCAATGACACTCGGTGGGAAAAATAGGCGAGGTATGCTTATAGGAAGCGAAAGTGTAATAAATGGCATAAATGACTATCGTCCTATATCTTTTTATCATAAGAAAATTGTTAAGGAGGTAAAAGTAGCAAAACCTGGGGATAAAATAATGTTGAAGGATTGGTATGAATTGAATATTACGCCTGCACTCCATTCTGACCTTGCAACAATTGGATTCAAACTTGTTCTCGAAAGCGGAGCAGTTTCTTATACAAGCGATACGCAACTTTTTGATGGACTTATTGAAGCTCACAAAGGGGCACGCTTGCTCATAGTATGTTTAACTCGCCCTCTAAATGGGAAAATACCATTTCATATGTCAACTGAGGATGCTGCAGAATTAATAGGAGGGGTTAAGCCCGAGCTTGCCATCCTAACTCACATGGGATTGAAAGTAATTCAACAGGCGACGAAACAGGCAAATTGGATAAGTGAGAAAACTGGTATTCCAACTATAGCTGCCATAGATGGTATGCGAATTTACCTTGAAGATAAAATAGAGATTAAAAAAGATTAATCTAATCAAATTTTTTATCTTTGCATATCACTGTCTTCTTCAAAAAGCTGTTTACATTTTCGTGCTATACCTTCTGACATTGTTTCTCCACTGAGAAATTTTATCGAGAAATCCTACTTTGCCAAGCAAACATTTCGTTCATTCCTTTCATCAGATACATTTATAAACTATATTTCGTTAAAGATTCGAGGCGAGATATTGAGAAAAGCATTTTTTGTTATAGTTGGGATAAGCCTGTTGATAAGTGGAATTTTATTAGCATTGGGTAAAGTTGAAAATGATTACATTTGCAAACCATGCATCGCAGGCGGAGCCTGCCCACCAAATCCAGGACCTGTGGGGACGAGACAGCCAAATTATGATGGGAAAAGATTTGGTCTTAATGGCTGGCGCTGCCATACTCAACAAATAAAGGGCGATGATGGAAAAACCCACAAGATAGAATTGTGGTGTCTGGATAGAATTAAAGACACTGATAAACAAGGAAATATTGTGGCTGGTGGCGATGAATATTTGGTTTGGATTTGCGATGGAAAACCAGTAGGGAAATGTCCATCTGACGGTGGAGAAAATAGGGGTGGAAAAAAAGCTGGGGCACTTGGTGGAAACACTGGGAAAGTGATGACCCAAGTGATAAGGGCGAATGGGATCCCGAAGTATGGGATGACTGGGTATACTACTATTCTTTCAAAAAGGATTGTCTTGTGGTGTATCATACTTCCGATGGAAAAAAAGATAAAGTAGTGCACAAATGCACTCCACCTGATCATCCAGATAAGTTACCACCGGTTTTGTCAAATAATGAAAGAGAAACCCATAGCAATTTTAGATATGTTGAAGCAGATTTGAATCCACCAACTGTTAACATCATTATACCTCAAGAAGGATTTCTCTATATTCTTGGTAGAGAGGTTGCGTTGTTGGGCATTCAAAATCTCACCATTGTCATTGGCCCAATAACAGTTGTGGCAGAAGCTTTTGATGGGGAGTCATTGGCAGTAAGCAATGAGTCAGGAATATATGAAGTAGATTTCATTATTGATGGCATACTAAAAAATACAACTGATATGCAATTTGAATGGATTTTGGATGAACCGCTTTTATTTAAACACGCAATCAACATAGTAGCGCGCGATTTTGAGAGAAATGAAGCTATTGCAAATATGGACTTATGGATTTTCAATTTCTAATGCGGGATAATTTTATAAATGATTACTAATTGAATATTTGGAGGCGTGAAATGAAAAAATTGTATCTAATTGTGGGATTAATCATAATGTTTTTTATACCACACATGAACACATTTAAGGTATCAACATTGCCTTCGCAAGAGTTGCTCCCTCCACCAATTGCTGTTAACATGACACTCGAAGAATCTATTTTCAGGAGGTGTTCAATACGAATTTTTAGCGACGAACCTGTAAGCGAGGAAGAGCTGTCTACAATACTGTGGGCTGCTTATGGCTATATAGATGAAGAAAAGAGAACAGTTCATGGAATTAATGGCTTATATACAGCAAAAATCTATGTATTGAAAGAAGATGCTGTATATACATATAACCCACTAAATCATTCACTTATCTTCTATAAGGAAGGAGATTACAGAAAACTTGTTGCACAATATGATGCCCCCATTCAGCTTGGGATTGTGTGGGATACAACAAAGAGTAGCAATGAAAATTATGCAAGTGCTGAAATTGGAGAAATTGGACAAAATATCTATTTCATGGCTAATGCACTTGATTTAGGGACCGTTACTACAGTAGGATTTACATTGTCACAGATTGGCTTGCCACCCAGCGATGTGCCAAAAATTATTATGCCCATCGGTCATCCTAAATATCCTTATAATTTTGTTTATTGTCCTTTGGTATTTTCTTTACTTCCCCGTATTCAGTATTCCAACATGTCGTTAACAGACGCTATTGAAGAAAGAAGAGAAGCAGAATTTTTTGGAGGTGAGCTTACAAAGCAGGAAGAATTCCAAGTAATATGGTCGACATACGGGTATTCTTACCTATTAGACAAAACAAAAGATGAGTTTTATTATCACATCAACCGGCATAGAACTGTTCCAAGCGCACATGGTTATTATCCATTACGAATTTATGTAGTGAAGGAATCTGGAATTTATAGATATATACCCAACATTTATGATCCCATTTACGGCATATATTTACTACCATTTTCATGGTTTCCAATTCCAGTTGTAACTTTTATGATGAAAATAAAAAGTGGAGATTATCGAGATGAAATTGCGCAAGCTTCGTCACCATCTATCGCTACTGCCCCCCTTATTATTGTTTCTGTTTTAGATATAGAAAGAACTAGACCAAAAGGATTTGATGATTTTTCTGGAGAAGAGTTTCGATGGCTTTGGTATTATGAAGCAGGAGCCTCTGCCTACAACGCTCTTTTAGAATCAACAGCATGGGGGCTTTCTGCAAATGTTTTTCCCATAGTAGACAAAGGAACTGTTCTTTCGGTGCTTGGATTAAATGGAGATGACTTTGATCCATTGTTTATCGTTGCTGTAGGAAAATAAAATGAGAGGTGTAAAACAATATATACTGGTCAGCCAGTAGATTCGAATGTAAAAATTTGCCAAAGGATGAGTGATTTATATCTGTAAAATTAGAGGAAAATTTTTCTAAAGCGGCTACCGCGAAATATTTAAATTGCCAAAGAATAAGAACTAAATCAATCACAATAGAAAATACCTGATAATATTAAGTTAGTAAACCTTTATACATTCCCTCCGAGACTTTTGTTCGTTCTTCCAAGAAATTTATAATTTCTTCCTTTTCTCCCTAAGAAATTT
>VBQI01000046.1 GCA_008297865.1 Thermoplasmata archaeon | reverse complement strand
AAGCTTGCCTGCATTGAGATGCTATATTCAATGCATATTTCAAGCATTTTTTTCATCATAATTTCTGGCCCACATGTATAAACTATATCAAAATTTTCTTCCATCAAAATTTTCTCTGCAAGTTCAGTTGCAAATCCCTTGAAACCATAGCTTCCATCATCTGTAGAAACATGAAGATGGGCCAATTCTTCGATTTCTTCTTTGAAAAGTAAAAGCTCTTTTTTTCTTGCCCCTAAAATAACATGTTTTTCCCCCTCATATTTTCTTATCAGTGGCATTAAAGGAGCAATGCCAGTACCGCCAGCAACAAACAATGCCTTGCTACCTTCGATTTTGAAACCATTTCCATATGGTCCGCGAATGCCAATTTTTTCTCCTTCCTCCATGCTGTGCAATGCTTCAGTTGCCTCTCCGACTTTTTCAACTGTTATCGCCTGCACATCTGCAATATAGCTCAATGACATTGGTATTTCATCAACGCCTGGAATCCATACCATGACAAATTGTCCTGGAATTGCGTTTTTGCATTTTTCGCAAGAGAAAAAGATTGTTTTGTGGCTTATATTATGCTTTATCACTTTCTCAATCTCACAAATTTGCATGATATGAAGTATATTTTGTATATTAAAACTGTGCGGGTTTTATATCTGCTATTTATTTCCCATTGTAGGCAACATAGTTTTTTGTAATGCCTTCTGCAATATTTATATATTAAAAGATTATTTCCAGATAATGGCACGAATGCATGCAAGAAGGAAAGGCAAGTCAGGCTCAAAACACCCCATTGAAAGAATTCATCCAGAATGGAGCTTAAAGGCAGAGGAAATAGAAGAACTTATCGTAAAGCTGGCTGAAGAAGGCAAAGAACCTGCAATGATTGGATTGATTTTGCGCGATTCTTACGGGGTGCCAGATGTAAAAGCTGCTCTAGGAAAAAAATTGACGAAAGTATTGGAAGAACATAATCTACTGCCTCCTGTGCCAGAGGATTTGAATAATCTCTTAAATAGAAGAAATAATATAAAAAAGCATTTAGAAGAAAATCCTCGAGACTTGCATAATAAAAGGAGGCTCCATCTTATAGAAGCCAAAATAAGAAGACTTGTAAAATATTATAAGAGGAAAGGCAGGCTACCAGAGGATTGGAGCTATGCCTGATTTTTCTTTCTCTGCATTTCAATAGCTTCTTCCAATTCCATTTTCCCTATCAAAACCCTTTTTGCGAGTTCCTTTGAGATGGTTATATTCTTACTTTTTATCCTGCTAAACCTTTGCATTTCTTTTATCTCTCCTTCTTTTGGTTCAAGTTCCATCTTTCCCTTTATTTCTCTTCCCTCAGCCATTGCTATGGATGATGCTGCAATGGCGTCGTCGTCATGTGGGGGGAGTGCTGACTCATCTACTATTTCAATGCGAAAGTTTTCGCCATGGAGGAGGTTAATTATTCTATTCCTTATCAATCTTGCACCATTGCCTATTCTCACAACCACATCACATGCTTCCATGTTATGTGTGAATGACTTTATAAAGGAAACAGCCTCATCTGGAGAATTTGTTGCAAACCTCCTAATTAGTGTATCTTGCCCATATACCGCAACTCCAATTTTTTTGCCTGGATCTATGCCAAAAATCAGCTTCGGATTTTTACAGTGAGAAAAGAATAGAGCTTTGTCTATAGCGTCTTCGGCATTCCAATCTATATCACATGCAACAATTTTATCAAAGTCTACTTTGTGCTTCTCCTCCTCGGATGTAATTATAACGTTAACATAGGGAGGGATTTCTTCATCAAATGATAGAGAAACGAAGGGAATATTCCTTTTCTTAAGCAAATTAACCAAATCATGATATAGGGAGAAATTTGAAGTGAGTAATCCAATCATTCATTTTTATATCTCTTCCATTATTTATATATTTTTGATTTTAATATGCAAATATGAAAAGAGCTCATGTTACCATACGGGGAAAGGTTCAAGGTGTGTGGTTCCGCGCCCATACAAAGGAGATGGCTGATAAACTTAGCTTGAAAGGATGGGTTCGCAACTTGCCAGACGGAAGCGTGGAAGCTGTCTTTGAAGGAGATGAAAACAGCATAAAAGAAATAATTTCGTGGTGTCATCATGGCCCACCCTTAGCAAGAGTAAGCAAGGTGGAAGTAAAATATGAAGAGCCTCAAGGCGAGGAAGGATTTAGAATAAGATATGATTAGATATCTCCCCCTTTTATCCATTCTATAAGGAAATTCCTATTTTCTCCAAAATTTCTTTTACATCGGGATAATTTCCATGAAAATATGCCTTTTTGCAGTGTGGAGTAGATGCAACCATTTTTTCGAGTATTTCTGCATCTAAATGCTGGATGGCATATCTTGCTGAAATATGACCAAATGCAATGTTCTTTTCCAAAGCAATTTCTGTAAAGCGCGGGGCATAATGTCCTCCTCCTATGCCTATTGCTACCTCATATTCTTTCCTTTCTAGTTGTAAAATTGCTTCTGCTATGGCTTTGCAAGCTTTTTTATCGTTCCACTCTTCTTGTGTACTTCCAACTTCAATGAAAAAGCAAGGTTTCTCTAAGTATGGACCATGATGGGTTGCTTCATAACAGACTTCATATCCTTCTATATTTTTTTCTGCCAACAATTCTAAAGCGCTTCTCATTAACAATGGATTACAGAGGACAAGAGTTCTATCTCTTCCACCATATTCAGCTTTACCATAGTTTCCTATGGCATGCACTGTAAGCGTTTTTTTCTTCGCCGCCGATGCATGACGCGATGCAAAAATTATTGTATCAATTTCATATCCCAATGCTTCTATCTCTTTATCAACATTATTATGGTAAATATGGGTATCGTTTATAAAGTAAAGAAACTTTCCTTCACTAATATAAACATTGTTCTTTTCTTTCCATTTTTCCATTGACAGCAGAAATTTTGCTATATTCTTACTTGCTATATCTTCCCTTGAAATTACAATACAAATCATGGAATAGGAAATAGAAAAGAATTAAAAATATTGTCTCAACCAAAAATTAATTTATCTCATTGCCATATTTTCCTTGTGCCTCACAATAGAAGCAAAGAGGAACTTGAGCATTTCATAAGGAAGCTTGAACAGCAGGCTTTAGAAACAGCTGAAGAAAGACACCCTATTTACATTGAAGCGGGAATGAAAGATGCAAAGCTTGTCTTAGATGTTGGCTGTGGAAGTGGAGCAGTTACAAAAGATGTGTGCAATCATACAAATGGATATGTAATTGCAATTGACGATTCCTTGGACATGATAAAAATAGCAAAAAAGGTTCTTAAGGGAGTTAGAAATGTTCAACTTTGTTTGGGGGATGCACATCGTCTCCCCTTCAAGGATGATACTTTCGATATTGTTGTATGCAATCTCCTATTTATGTGGGTGAAAGAGCCTCAGCAAGTGATAAATGAAATGGCGAGAGTAACAAAAAAGGGAGGGAAGGTAGTAGCCACACTTGAGCCAGACTTTGGAGGGAAAATTCACTGGCCCCCATATCCAGAAGTGGATGAAATATTTGCTGGAAGAGCAATCAGAAATAGGGGAGGAGATCCGTATATTGGTAGAAAGCTTAGAATGCTATTTGTGAGGGCAGGGTTAAAAACGAAAGTTGGTTTAGGAAATAAAAGAATATGGAGTTGTGAAGAGGATAAACAATCTTATATGAGGGCAAGAGAATTTTACTGGAATGTTTTAAAAAGAGAAGGGCTGAATGATGAGAAAATAAAAGAATGGGAGGAGCATTATCTAAAATCAATTGAAGAAGAAATTCAATTTAATTTCTTTCCTCAATTTTATGCAATAGGAATAAAAGAATAAACTATTTCCTCTCTAAATATTTTCTTGCCAACTTTTGATTTTCTGTACTCCTTTTCCTCTTCAAGCTCCCCTTTCAAAATATCTTTTATTTCTCTAGCAATGTCTTCTTCTACTAAAGCAGATGCGGTCTTATTACATATCTCTTTTTTAAATGATGTTTCTCTTTCAATAATATTTACCAATCTATTGATGAAATCGGTAAAAGCCTCCTCTTTTAATGTTTCTTCAATAATCGGTCTTATATCTGAACCATACTTTCCCTCGATGCTTATTTTCTTCATTAGGCTTTCAATAAAAGCTTCCCTGAATTTATCGAAATGCGCCTCTTTTAATATTTCCCTTCCTTTTCTATCGACGGTCATGCCCTAATTTATGTTAATGCTCCTATTTATGCTTTTCTTGACTATTGCTCTATCACGCCAAACACAATAAAGGCAGAAAAATTTTATATATAAAAAATTATTTAAATTTAGGATGCGTGTCATGCCAATATTGGTGGCCATAATTTTGCTTCCTATATTTTCACTTGTGAATTATTCAGAAGTTTGTACAGCAGACATTGTAGAAACAATGACTGATCACAATGACATTGATGATAACGATACTCTAGATCAGCATCAAGACTGGGGAAGTGCTCAGTGGGCACTGATATATGAAGACAGATGGTATGCTCAGTCATTCATACCATCATTTGCAGATGTTCTAACAAGAGTAGAGATATGCATAAAGAAATTTGAAAGAAGATTGTCAATTGCTGAAAGAATAAATAGATTTCCAATTTTTGAGAAGCTTAGATTGAATGAAAAATTCCCCAGATTTTCTATTCTTATAAACAAAACATTTTCCATACTTTCATCTTTTCTTTCCATTCCATATAAACATAACCCGCAACCAAGATGGAACAAACCAGGAGATCTGATAGTCTCGATAAGAGGAAACTTACTCGGTAAAGACCTGGCAACAGCAAGAATAAGCTATGATGAGCTTGAAAGAGATGAGGTTGTCTGGGTTGAGCTTGATTTCCCAGATATAGACGTATCTGATTATATGTATTCAGACGAACTGGATAGTGTAACGAAACACCTCTACATAGTTGTCCACACAACAGGAGGAGATGAAAAGAACTGCTATGCTTGGCTCTATGACTCGACGGTTGATAGATACGAAAAGGGATCAAAATTCTCATCATACTCAGCAGGAAAGAATTGGTATGAAGACGAGGGTGAGGATTTCTGCTTCAGAACCTATGGAAAAGACAGACCAGGAGATGGAATTGTTGAGAGATGGGCTTTCTTCGTTGGAGCCCCTTGCCCCTATACTGACAGAGATGCTTATGGATTGAGAGACGTCCTGTATGAAAAGAACCCAGAAGAGTGGCCGTATGATCACATATATGTATTGGTAAACGAGAAATCTACAATGACAAATGTTAGAAAGGGATTCCACTGGATAGATAAGATGGAGGATGGAGACGACGTTCTGTTTTTCATGTTTTCGGGACATGGTGTTAAGGGAGGAGGGATAAGGCTTGCACAGGATCCAAACGATATTCTTAATCAGGAGTTAAACGATTCCAAGATAGATGAGGAACTGGACAAGATGGGCTCAAGATCGATACTCGTTATAATAGACTCTTGCGGAAGTGGTGAGGCGATATACAAGCCGAATGGAAGCAAGCTTTATCTTCCATCAGATGGAAGGGTTATCATGGCATCATCAAATGCAAGCGAATCTTCATGGGGGGGGACGTCAAAGCTTAAAATCAGTATCTTTACCTATTATTTAATTGAAGCATTCTCTGGAAAAGGAGATCTCAACAAGGATAAGATAGTATCAGCTGAAGAATCATTTAAATACGCAGCTCCAAGAACTGCAAGCCATGTTTTCTGGGGTCGCTATAAACAGCATCCAGATATAAGCGATGGATATCCAACGCTTAAAGATAACGAGGATGAGCTACCGGTAGTTGTACTTAAATGAAATCTCTCTTGAATAGGAGGCTTTGCAATTACCACATATATCAAAGCAGTATCACAAGCAGTTTGGTTTAAACTATCTAATACACAGAACTTGCAATAATATACCGGATTTTCTTCTGTAAATGTGAAAGTAACAGTTATATTCCAATCGTCGCTTCCAGAAACACAATTACCACATGGATACCATCTTGGCTTATAAGGTGGCTTGCCTCCATACGCATAACCATGTAGGGTAACAGTAAAATTCTTGCTTACATGTTCACCTTCTCTTACTATCAATTTTCCCGCGCAATAAGGTCCACCAGCTTCGGCATATAAAGGTAAGGCTTTATTTTCTACAAATCCTGATAAGAAAAT
Organism: Thermoplasmata archaeon; assembly: GCA_008297865.1. Taxonomy (GTDB): domain Archaea; phylum Thermoplasmatota; class E2; order UBA202; family JdFR-43; genus VBQI01. Next base: position 4,806 of record VBQI01000046.1, on the reverse strand, counting down.
TAAAACTGCTAAAGTTACCATTATGCATCTCATTGCCTCACCCATTAAAAATTTAAATCGGCTATTTAAAATTTATTCGTCTTTTTATACAAGCAATACTGCTATTATACCAGCAAGAAAAATGCCATCAAATGTGCCTGCTCCGCCTATGCTTGCAAATGGCGTGTCAAGCTCCTTTATCTTTTTTAAGTTCAAAATATCTGCTCCTATTAAGGTACCAAGAGTGCCAGAAACATAAGCAACTACTGCAGGATTTTCTGGAGCAAAAAGAATGGAAAGCGAGGCAGCTATGAGAGGTGGGAGAAAAGCTGGCATTGCAATACCAATGCCTCTTACGGGCTTTGCAAACAAATGAAATATTAAGGATGCAATAAGCATGGCAATCAATGTTTTCAAAAGAAGAGAATAACTTTGAATTAAAAGAAGGTGAATCATTATATATAAAGCTATAGAAATGGGAATTATTGCTCCTCCAAGATTAATGGCAATAATTGTCTTTTCTTGTCCGGTGCGAGGAATTGTATAAGTAATTCCCCAGAAAGTTATACGATGATATGCATGAGTAGCTTTTCTTTCAATCTCTTTTATTGGAATGTTTACAGTGCTCCCAAGGAGAGAAATGAAAAATAGGAGATAGGCAATGAATGGAGGTATTCCAAGCTTAGTAAATGCATGTGGAATGCTGAATATGATTATAAAAAAGAAAAAGAATAGCAAAATAAAGAAGGGAAATGCAAATGGGACGAAAATATATCTCCTCATTTTATATCCCAGTATTCTCTCATCTTTTTCTTCAGTTCATTTACTATTTCACATTTTATTCCTTCTGCTTTATCATCAAACTTTACTGGCATGTTGCATAAATGGCTTATTTCAACTACAACTCCTCTTGCTAAATTTTGTAAATTATAGCCCCCTTCCAGACAACATACTATCTTACTTTGCACTTTCTTGAACTTCTCAATAATTTCTCCAAAAAAATTCACGCTCAAAGCAAGTCCTCCGAGGTAATCTGAATGATGGCTATCGAAGCCAGCAGAAATTAGGATGAAATCAGGCATAAATTGCTCCGCTATGGGAATCATAATATCATCTAAAATTTCTCTTATGCATTCTTCTCCACATCCATGAGGCAAGGGAGCATTTACAGTATATCCTTCTCCATCGCCAATACCGACCTCATCTATTTTACCAGTTCCTGGATAATGTGGGAAAAGATGAATTGATTGATATAGCACATCATTACGCTCATAAAAAATATCTTGGGTTCCATTGCCATGGTGAACATCATGGTCAAATATCAAAACCTTTTTACCTTTTTCTGCAAGCCAATTGGCAGAAATAGCAATATTGTTAAACAGGCAAAACCCCATGGATTTGCTACAGGTTGCATGATGTCCTGGAGGACGAATTAGAGCAAAAGCATTTTCATTTCTTTTCATCGCTTCTTCGCATGCTTTTATTGCTCCACCAACTGCAAGTTTTGCCACTTCATATGAATGTGCATTTGTATATGTATCTGCATCAAGCCATCCAACATGCTTTGCTTTCTCTATCATTCCCATACTATGAACTTTTCCAATTTCTTCCTCACTTGCCTTATATGGTTTAATGAAAACCAGCTTTTCATAAAAGGGCATTTTCTCAAGTAATTCCATTATTGCAATCAAACGCCTTGCATTTTCTGGATGCTGCGCGTTATCATGTAAAAGATAATCCTTGGAATATATTATTAGAGTCATAAATTGAAAAGAAGTGCAATTATTTAAGTGCATTCATGCTTCCTTCCCTATAGCCTTCTAAGTCAATGCTAACATGAGAAAATCCAATTTCTCTCAATTTTTTCACGATTTTCTCTCTCATTTCCACAGCTTTTTTAATGTCTTTTGGCAAAACTTCTATCTTTGCGATTTTTCTATAAACTCTTAATCTAACCTGCTCAAAAAAAGTGGTGAGATATTTCTCTCCTTCTTCTATCATTTCAAGCTTTTCAAGCGTTATTTCCTCTCCATATGGTATGCGAGATGCCAAACATGCATTTGATGGTTTATTCCAGTTTGAAAGTCCGACTTCTCTTGCAATCTTTCTTGCTTCTTCCTTGCCGATGTTTAATTCTGCCAGAGGATGCCATATGCCTTCTTCGTTTGAAGCTTTGACACCATGATAATAAGGATTTTTTACGTCATCTGCATTCATGCCATCTGCAAAATTTGATATACCATTTTTGATCGCTACTTCCTTCAACCTTTTTGCTCCAAATTTTCTGCAGTAGTAACATCTATTAGCTGGATTCTTCCTTACCTTTTCATCTATATCATTGTCAAATAAAACAATTTGTTTTATTCCAATTTCCTTGGCTATTTTCATTGAATTTTCCAATTCTCTTTTTGGAAAAAGGGGAGATGCGAAAGTTATTGCAACACACTTTATTCCTGCGTCTTTAGCAGATTTTGCAACTAAACTGCTATCTACCCCTCCAGAAAAAGCTATTGCAACGTTTCCTCTCTCTCTCATCTTTTCAACTAATTTTTTGTACATTTTATTTCAAAGGATTTTTTAATCAGTTTGTCAATTAGTTGATCACGGATATTTTTTTCCATTTCTTTAACTCTATCAAGCTTTGCCTTCGTTACAGGATGTTTTGCAATCATAAATGAACAACAATCTTCCATAGGTTTTATTGATATATCATATGTTCCCAGCTTTTTTGCTATTTCAATTATCTCTCTTTTATCCATGCCTATAAGAGGAGAAAATATAGGAAAAGCAGATGCATCATAGATGCATTGCAGATTTTCTAAGGTTTGTGAAGCAACTTGTCCCATGCTGTCTCCCGTTACAATTGCTTTTGCCTTTTCCTTTCTTGAAATTTCATTTGCAACTTTTATCATGAAACGACGATATAAAATCATTCTATATCTAGAAGGAATTGATTTTATTATTTCAGATTGTCCCTCTCCAAATGGAACCATATATATTTTCGTTTCTCCCTGATATTCTGCAAGCTTTTTCACAATTTCCTCTACTTTCCGAGGATAAGCCACCAAATTTTCATTATAGAAATGTAAAAAAATGACCTTGCATCCTCTCTTCATCATCAGCCAAGAAGCAACTGGCGAGTCAATTCCTCCAGAAATCAACGCGATCACTTTACCCTGGCTCCCTGCTGGCAATCCGCCAATACCTTTATATTTTTCTGTATAAATGTAGGCATTTTTATTTCCTATTTCAATGAATATGGTTAGTTCCGGATTCCTCAAATCAACTTTTTTACTAAGTTTCTCTTTTATTTCTTTGCCAATTATTTCATTTATTTCTATGGAAGAAAATGGAAATCTCTTATTTGACCTCTTTGCATATACTTTAAATGAAGAAAATTGTTTTTTTTCAGCAATTTCTAATGCTTTGCTTTTTATCTCTTCTAAATCAAGGGGCAAAGGAATAGTAAAAGAAAAATTTTCTATTCCTGGCATTTTTTCTAACTTTTCTTTTATTTTTTTATAATCTACTCCTTCTCTTTCTTCCAATATTATTCTCCCATATTCCCTACGAATATTTTCTATTTCATCTTTCAAAATTTTTCTTATATTTTTTACCAGTACATCCTCAAACATTTTTCTGTTTTTTCCCTTCAAACCAATCTCTCCATAGTGAATCAGAATCATTGAATATAGAATAGAATACATTTTTATCTTTTTCTTATCTTGCAAAACTTACATATTTTGCTGTAAGACGCATAACCACATTTTCTACAAATATTTAGCTTAGCTTTACTTCCTATCATTTCCTCGAGTCTCCAAAAGCTTTTTGCCATATTTAGCATTATACCTGGCTTTTTCCCTTCCATTTCATGAATCCATTCCTTTATTTGTATTGTAGGTGCGCTGATAGCATGAGGGCATTCTTCTTCAGCATATCGAAGTCTATTGATATATACATAAAGCATACATTCTTTATCCTTAAGCCAATATAGAGGTTTGATTTTTGCAACCATCTTATATTCTTCTTTTCCTTCTAGATATGGTCTATTTCCTCTGAAATTCATTAAATTTGCATTCATAAAATTATTTAAAGCGAATGTTACAACATCGCTCAAATTATGTCCTGTGGCAACATACTTGCAATTATTTTCATAGGCAAATTTATTCATTAAATATCTTTTAGCTGTACCACATACGCTACAAGGTTTTTTTTCATCTGCCAAATTTATTCCATACTCGTTTATATCTATAATATGCAATCTATAGCCTAATGAATTACACAATTCTTCAGCTTTTTTCTGACATATTTCGGAATAACTTTCGATTCCTAAATTTATGTAAAATGGAAGCAAATCTAATTTTAATTTGTGCAATGAATGAAAGCATGCAGATGAATCTTTTCCACCCGACAAAGCAACTGCTATTCTACCATTTATGCCAAACTTATCTATTATGCTTCTTACTTTACCTAAAAAGTATTTTACAAAATGATTTTCACAATAATATCTTCCGTATATGTTTTCTACAGCTTCTTTTTCACAATATTCGCATTTCATTTTACTCGCAGGCAATATAAGTAAATTCCTTTTAAAAAAAATTCTGTGAAAAATTAGGAGTTGAATCATCAAAATCGTGAATTACTGCTTTGTGGCATAAACCATAATTCTTATATTTTCTGGCAACATCCCTAGCAGGGGATAGGATGCCAGAAAAGAGAAATTGGAAAGAATATAATGAGCATTTAATTAGAAGAGGAGAAATTCTCTTCAGTTTAGATTTTCTGGAGAAATGGGATGAAGAAATCGAAGAAATGAATAGAGGAAAG
>VBQI01000045.1 GCA_008297865.1 Thermoplasmata archaeon | reverse complement strand
GAATTACTGGAAGAAGATATATTGTTGATCCATGAATGCTAAATTCTTTCATTGTAAATTAATGATGCAGTCTACATATTTTTTTCTGTTAAAATGAATTATAACAGATTCTGAATCCTCCCATGTCAATGCCAATTCCAAAATAGCCTTGAATCCATAGCGATCAATCTTTTCCTTTGCCTGAATAATCATTGACGCCAAATATATTTATTAGGAAGGCGAATATATTTATTAGGAAGGCGAAAGCACCACCTGCATAAGCCTGTTCTCCCCCATTGTATACATCATTTCCTCCAATGTCAAGCATAACTGCTCATGTAGTAGACCATATAAGCAAGTTAGGCCATCCTAATGCAACAGCCTGACTTGTTGGTGATGCATTGTATACATCATTTCCAAAAATATCAACAAGCAAGGAAGTGCATTTCATCACTTCCCTGAGAATCACGCTTACATGAATAATAGTCATCTCCATCACAATCAATTAAAATTCCTATTCCAGCTGCTCCTCCAACACCTTGGCATTGCCTCCTTTCCGCTATGTATTTGTCATTTCCTCCCAAATCAATGCATATGCTCACACCTCCAAAAACTGTTTCACCATTTGGAAGATGTATGTATGTGCTTCCTGCTGAAAGAAGCAAAATATCTCGTAAATCTGCATTGAGAAATTCGTTTATTAAATGAAATTCGTGAAAGATTATATTATGTTTGTAGAACTATCTACACTGTAAGTTGATGAAAAAATGAATAAGGGAAGAATAAAGCAGACTAACTTTTTCATGAAATTAATTAATACAATTTATATATCTTTCGTGATTTTCTTCTTGCAGTCACTGCATAAATAGCTCGGTTTTTTGATTGCCTCTGCTAAACTATTGGAGAATTGCATCACACATTCATTCCTACAATGTTCTAATCCAAAAATATGCCCAACTTCATGAACTGCTTCCTTTATAACCATCTTTTCTGTGAGCCTGTATGAAGAAACAATTGCCTTTTGTTGAAATGCTACACCAAATACAAAATTCATTCCTCGTATATAAATATCTTTGTCTACAATCCACAGGGAAGCAGATGGAAGCACCGAAAGAAGCAGTATTGCATTGTATTGTCCTCTAATTTTATTATATGCATTTTCTGGCAAATAAAGATAGCCTGCATCCTCTATTTTCACTCCAAAGTTTTCATTAAGAGCATCTTTTATTCCATTCAGATTAATTTGCTTTGAATAGTAAATTTTCAGTTTCTTCATGTTAAATGCAGGGGGTGGGATTCGAACCCACGAAGGCCTACGCCACAAGGCCCTGAACCTTGCGCCTTTGTCCACTTGGCTACCCCTGCATGTTTAAAAAGCTTGGTGAATTTAAAAATTTACTTCTTTTTTAGCAGATATATTGCAGAAGCTATTATTAAAAAGGCTAAAACGCCAATTACTATTGCTATTACTATATTACCTCCTTTGCCTGCACCTTTTGTATCTCTCTCAAAAGTTTGGGCATCTACGCAATAAATTTTCCCTCCCGCAGAGAAAAATACTTTTCCTTTTAAGGCGACAATATTTGAAATAACTGGGGTGGTAATGTAGTTATACAATCCTTCAATTTCATAGCCTGGGGCAATGCTATATTCTGCTCTTCCATTGCTTTTATTGACTGCATAAAATCTTCCGTCACTTGATGAAATGAAAATCAAGTCTCCATATTCCTTCACATGATGAACAGAGGCATTACAGCTGAAGACCCAATTTAGTTTTCCATCTTTGTCAATGCAATATAAGTTGCCGTCGAAGCTTCCTGCATATATGGTTTCATCAACATCAATGTCAGATATGCACCATCCTGCAGTGTATTTCCATTTCACATTTCCTTCCTTATCCAGGCAGTATAAGTTGCCATCTGCACTTCCTACATATATGACATCGTCTACAAAAACATCCAAAATGCTTCCATTTGCAGAAAATTGCCAGTTTTCAGCAAATAGCTTATTACCCTTTATTTTATACAATCCATCTTTATATCTCAAGAAATCTTCATCTTTTGCAACATAAATTTCATCTCCTATTTCAATATCTCTTCCTCCTTCTCCCTTCCATATTTCTTTTCCGTCAAAAGAGAAGGCATATGAAGCATTGGTTGTGGCGACATATACCCCATCTTTTACCTCAATGTCATTTATTTCTCCATCGAGCATAATACTCCACAATAGGCTTCCATTTTCAGTAAAAGCATATAGCGTATTCTCAAAATAAGCATAAACATTTTTTCCATCTGTTGCAAAATTTGCATAATCATAATTTTTATCTCCAATTTCATATTCCCACAGCAATTTTGCTTCCTCTCCCTTGCCCTTATATCCTTTTGTATAGGAAGGAATAAAATCGTAGGGCACCCCCTCTATTTTCACCCATCCAGCAGGAGGAACATCTCTCACACCTTTAAGCTTTTGTAAATGAGAGGTATTCCAAACATATGTAGGATTTCCCCAGAAAACCCAAAGCGAGTTGTTGAAAATTAATTTTCCATCTGTAATTTTACAATCTGTTGTGAAATCTGTTATTGGGGGCGTGAACATAATTTTTTTCACTGCATCCGCATCTATTCTGCCATAATACTTTTTTCCAAGTTCTTCAAATTTTATGTCTCTTTCTGCTGGAGTATAAAAGAATGTATAATACTGATAGCCTGTAGCATTGAGAAGCAAATGGGCTAAACGGAATATTGGAGCTTTTAGGAATTCATATCCAACAATTTCTCTTCTAACCCTTAAATCGAAGGGATTGTTTGCACTCCATAAAAATCCATTTTTTTTCCTTATCACATTATAATTATATAAGCCAAATTCAAGTAAAGCCACCTCTTTTTCTTTTGCATCTGCAATGAGCCACTGAGCATTCATTACTCCTGTATTGTCCTTAAGCAGATAATATATGACATCATCTATACTGTTACCATACTGAATAGCCATTCTCGCCCTTATTGCCAATGGAAGTCCACGTAACTTAAACACTCCTTGTATGAATGTTGTTTCTACCATAGCCAAGCCGGCGTCATTCTGCCAATAATCTTCATCACTCCATATGTAGCCGGGGGAGGTGGCAATAATAAGGCGATGCCCAGTGCTTGGTTCAATATCTAGAATGACATTCCATCTTTGGGCGATATAATAGCTGAACCACCACCCTCCACACCACACGCTATCGCTTATAACAATATTATCATCTTCTGTTGCATTGCCTGTAGCGGTGAATCCATTGCAGTGATGGGCTGAATAAAAAGAGGAGGCAAATTCATCTCCCTTGCCACTTAATGATGGAAAAATGCTGGAAATAACGTGGAAAACATCTCGTAGTAAATGGACCCCTTTTTGCGGGTTAGTTAATATACTCATTAGTTCATACATTTCATTCAGCGTCAAGATATCTTCGTAGCTAATTGGATTTCCATATATTTTCACTCCCCTCGCCTTAGCTCCATCTGCTATCCCACGTATTTCATCTTTGTATTCATCTGGATAATAAGGCCAGAAAATTTTCATTGCCAAGTTTTTGCATTCCCCCCACCACTTGGCAGAAAGCTCTTCATATTTGCTTGAGTTTACATCTATTGGCAACGATTTTATGATCAAGGGGCAATTATGTATGATATTACTCCACCTATAAATCATATCTGCAATTTCTGCATAAAGCAAATAGCCATGTTGATAGCCACGCTCGTATGGCTTGCCCTCTATATGCACATAAATTAATCCTTGAATGTTATATCTGCAGGCATTCTCATACACACTATTATTCTCTATTTCAATAACATAATTTAATGGAGAAATTAAGGGAATAAGAATTAACAATGGCACTAATTTCATTATACTGCAATGCAGAAAGAGTTAAAAATTATTTCTCTTTGCTTTTGATTATTTCCTCATATTTCTCCATCATTTCTTTTTTCAATTCATTTGCTATGAAATTTTTTGTGAAGGCATCTGCCTTTGCGGCAATTGAAATTTTCGTTGCCAGCAGGCGGGCTATTTTCCCTCTTTTTTCCTTTGGTGCCTTCTTTATCATTTCATGCTGAAAGATTATGCCATGTTTTGGAGGAGGTGTGCCATCTTTTAAATGGCGAAATAAAGCTCTTTCCGCCCCAAGAAGCTGAATAGTTCCTGCAGGAAACATAGCAAGTTTGTCTATTCCTCCCGCCCGAGCAATTAATCTTGCTGATATCATTGCTCCAGCAATGTTACTAACATTTGGTGCCATTTCCTCCATCGTTTTCTTGATATAGTTTTCGATGTCTTTCCTTGCTTTCTGTAATGAGACAATTAGTTTTGCTAAATTTTTTATATTTTCCTCCTCAATTTTATCTAACTTTTTATCTCCCACTTTTATTGCTAAAACATCTTCGATGTCTCCTCCTTCAAATGAAAAGTAATCATACCAGTTCCTCATTCTCTCGAGCAAAATATTTGTAACCTTAATAATATCATCGAGTGTTTCAACAGCTTCAGTTATTCTTCTCTCCCTTTTCTCCTGCTCTTCTCTTATCTTTCTCATTGCAAGTTTTATACAAGCTTTGCGGAGTAAATCATTGTCATATCCAAATTCCTTGCCCATGACATACAATTTCTTAACTTTACCAATTTTTCCTATTGATGACAATCTCTCATCGTCTACGACTGGCTTATGTTTTTTGAAATATTCCTCTTCTTCTAACACGCCTCCTTTTTGCATGAGATATATTTTTTCAGCAATTTCATCTGGCTCTTTTGGAAAAAGCTTCTTATCCTTAATTTTTTTCTCATCGTAAAGAAAGACACCAAACCATTTAGTCTTTAAATAGGTCATTAATTTAAATAAGAAATGCATTTAAAAATATGCTCGAAATTGTTATAGCTAGAATAAAAATGAAAAATCCCTTGATGCTTGCTTCTGGCATACTCGGATTAACAAAAGAAAGTATGGAGAAATTTAATCATGCTGGAGCGGTTGTGACAAAATCAATCGGAAAAGAAGAAAGGAAAGGCTATAAAAACCCAGTATTTTATGAAACAGAATGTGGAATTCTGAATGCAATCGGCTTGGCAAATCCAGGGATAGATGAGTATATAAAGGAAATAAAAGGAATAAAAATTGAGAATTTAATAGGAAGCATCTTTGGAAAAGATGAGGAGGAATTTTCATATGTTGCAGGAAAAATTTCTGAATATGTAAAAGCAATAGAGATGAATATGAGTTGTCCTCACGCAAAAAAATTTGGCATAGAATTTCCAACTGAAGAAATAAAAGAAGCTGTCGAAAGAGTTAAGGAAGCTAAGAAGCCAGTTTTTGTTAAACTTGGAGTAGAAAATATTTTGAAAAGGGCAGAACAGGCGATAGAAGGGGGAGCAGATGCAATAGTTGCTATAAATAGCATAAAGGCAATGGCAATAAACATAGAAGTTGGAAAGCCTGTGCTTGGAAACAAAATTGGTGGGTATTCTGGCAGGGCAATAAAACCTATCGCTATCAGATGCGTTTACGAGCTTGCAAGCAATTTTGATGTGCCTGTAGTAGGCGTGGGCGGGGTAATGAATGCCTATGATGTTATAGAATATCTGATGGCAGGCGCACATGCTGTACAAATAGGAACTGGGGTTTATCATATGGGAGAAAAAATATTTAGTAACATATGCAATGAACTAATGGAATGGATGGAAAAAAATAACTATGAAAAGATTGAGGATATTGTTGGCCTGGCATTGAAAAAATAGTGAAACAAAAAGTTTTTTTTGCATGCTGTATTACAGTGGGATATAAATGAAGCCAAGAGTAGCATTGGTGAGCGTGTATGATAAAAGCAAGTTAGCTGACTTTTGTCTTGCTCTAAAAAAGGAAAAAGTTGAAATATATGCGTCAGAAGGCACAAGAAAATTTTTGGAAGAAAAGGGAATAGAAGCGCGTTCAATGGAAGAGTATACAGGTTTTTCTGAATTGCTTGAAGGAAGGGTAAAAACTCTGCATACAAATGTTCATGCAGCCATTCTTGCAAGAAAAAAAGATTTTGAAGAATTGGAAAAGAAAGGAATAAAGCCAGTAGACATGATAGTATGTAACTTCTACCCCTATACATTTGGAATTGAGGGAATGGATATAGGCGGGCCCGCAATGGTGAGAGCGGCTGCGAAAAATTGGAAAAGAGTTATAGTTATTTCTCATCCAAGCCAGTATGAGATGGCTAAGGAATATCTAAAAAAGGGATTTGATGAAAGAGTTAGGAAAAAGCTGGCTGTAGAAGCGCTGCAAAGAACGGCATACTATGATGCAATGCTTCTTAAGCATGCTGGCATTAAATATCCAGATTTGCTTTGTCTTCCATATGTTAAAAAGCAAGAATTGAGGTATGGAGAGAATCCTCATCAGCGCGGAGCTTTTTATGTTGAAGAAGGCATTGCCAAAGCATGCATAGCCAACGCCATAAAGCTGCAGGGAAAGGAGCTTTCATATAACAACATTTTGGATGCAAATCATGCAATAGAATGCATTAAAGAGTTTGATGAGCCTTCGGCAGTTATAGTTAAGCATGCCACCCCTTCTGGCATTGCATGTGGAAGTAGAATAGAAGAAGCATGGAAGTATGCTTATGAAACAGATGTTTATTCTCCTTTTGGAGGAGTTGTTGCTGTTAATAGGCAGATAAGCAAGGAGCTTGCAGAAGAAATGAGTAAAATATTTCTGGAAGTGATAATAGCTCCTTCTTTCAGCAATGAAGCTTTGGAAGTATTCAGCAAAAAGAAAAATTTGAGACTTCTTGAAGTTAAAAGACTTGATAAAGAAAAAAGGAGCGAAAGTATAGAGGTTAGAAGCGTTGAGGGGGGATTACTCATTCAGGATAAGGATATTAAAGAGCCGAATCCTGAAGAATGGAAAGTTGTCACAGAAAAAAAGCCCAGCATGCAAGACATAGAATCTATGATTTTTGCCATAAAATGTGTCCGTCATGTCAAATCAAATGCGGTTGTTTTTGTTAAAGAAAAGAGGACAGTAGCTATAGGAGGAGGCCAAACTGCGAGAGTAGATGCAACATTTATAGCAACTCATAAGGGTAAAGCTCGCATACGCAACTCAATAATGGCGTCTGATGCTTTCTTTCCCTTTAGGGATGCTGTTGATGTTGCAGCCAAAGCAGGCGTGAGAGCAATAGTCCAGCCTGGCGGCTCAATAAGGGATAGCGAGGTTGTTCAAGCAGCAAATGAGCATGGAATAATAATGGTTTTTACAGGGCAACGTTGCTTTTTACATTAAACTAAGAATAGCAAGGATTTTATTTTGAAACATCTTCAGGCATGTTGAAAATTGCAAAATTTATGGCAAAAGAAAAAATGCTTACAGCATTTCTTTTCATATTTCATTTTGTTAACCATTGTATATCCTGAAAAAGTAAAGGAATATCCATATTTTGTTGATTGGAAAACAATACTTACCTTAGCGGGATTACTCGTAATATCGACTGGAATTAAAGAAAGCGGGTATTTCTACCATGCCTTTAGACAAATTTTAGTTAAATTGAAGACCGAGAGAGCTTTGGTGCTGTTCTTAATCTTCTTATCAGCTTTACTATCAACTTTTTTAACAAATGATGTCTGCCTTTTTATTGTAGTTCCCCTAACATTAGCTCTTCAGAAAATTTTGAGGAATAATATAATAAAGATGGTAATATTTGAAGCAATTGCAGTTAATGTCGGCTCACTTCTGACACCTATTGGTAATCCGCAGAATCTATTTTTATGGCATATTTTTATGGCATAGTTGGGGTATATCTTTTATATCTTTTATTATGGAAATGTTACCATTGTTTCTTTTGCTATTATTTTTACTCGTCATTTTTACTCTGTTTGTTTTTTCTGACAGCAGGTTAGAATTTTCAGAAAATGGATGTAGAAACGAAATTAAAAAAGACCTTTTTATAGCATCTTCTTTCCTTATGGTAGTATATTTGGTTGTTCTTCAATTAGAATGGGCGGCATATTTACTGCCTGGCATATTTGCTTTATATCTATTTTTAGATAAAAATGTGCTATCTAAGGTAGACTGGCTTTTGCTATTTATGTTTGTGATAATATTTATTGACTTTCATTTGATAGCTAAAATAGAACTCATCTCAAATGTTGTAAATTCTTTTGATTTATCTGTGTTTTTATTTTCTTTGTTATCCTCTCAGATTATGAGTAATGTTCCAGCGAGTATATTTATATCTAAATTTTCGTCTAATTGGTTTGCAATAGCCTATGGAGTAAACGTTGGGGGGGGGAATGGCGTTATTATAGCTTCTTTTGCGAATGTAATTGCTTTGAGAATGATAAAAAATGGAAAAATATGGCTCACTTTTCATAAATATTCTTTAGCATATTTGTTAATGAGCGGGTTAGCAACTTATGCTATATTTTTCTTGTAGAGCAAGCAGAAAGATTTTTATATGTGTGTGATATGCGAGGGCGAGGAAAATATGTACGCTGTGGCAAGAGAAATTGGTTTTGAAGGATTTTATTATGAACTTTAAAGTTAAAGATACTTTAACAGAAGAAGAAGTTCAGAAAGGTCTTAAAAGCGTTATCAAAGATGGATTAGCCACGCAGGCAAGGGTAACTTTTACGAGCAGTATTTTCTTGGTTGCTTTTGCACTTAGACTTGGCGCCTCCAACTTAATTATTGGGCTTTTGGCCGCTATTCCTCCTTTAGCACAGCTTTTTCAGATTCCTGCCATTTATTTGGTTAAGAAAGTAAGGAAGAGAAAGATAATATGCGTATATACATCTGCGATAAGCAGAACATTTTGGCTTTTGATTGCTTTAATCCCCTTTTTGTTTGACAGCATAGGATTAATCCTGCTACTTATGGCGTTATTATTTAACACAATTTTTTCTGCTATAAGTAATTGTAGCTGGAATTCTTGGATCCGTGATTTAATACCCAGCAATAATTTAGGCGATTTTTTCTCGAAGAGAATGAGTTTAGCTATGGCTATAGGGATTTTTCTTAGCCTTACAGCAGGATTTTTCATTGATGAATGGAAAAAGATTTTTCCAGCCTATGCTTTACACGGATATTCAATTCTCTTTTTTATGGGCTTTATTGCAGGTATGATTGGCATATATTTCATTCTCGCCATACCTGAGCCACGTATGATAGAAAAGAAAACAAAATTTTCTAAACTTGTTTTACAACCATTTAAAAATAAAAATTTCAAAAACTTGATTGCATTCTCAGGTTCATGGAGTTTTGCTGTCAACTTAGCCACGCCTTTCTTTACTGTTTATATGCTTAAAATGCTTGGATTAAGTATTTCATTTGTTATTATGCTAAGTGTTTTAAATCAGATGGCAAGCCTTGCTTTTCTGCGCATATGGGGAAGACTGTCAGATAGCTATAGCAATAAGTCAGTGCTTGCTGTAAGCAGTCCTTTTTTCTTATTATGCGTTTTTGCATGGACTTTCACAACAATGCCAGATAAGCATGTACTCAGCATCCCTTTGCTTATAGCCATTCATTTTTTCATGGGCATCTCGCTCGCTGGAGTAAATCTTGCTTCAAGGAACATTTCTCTTAAGCTTGCTCCTCGTGAGCAAGCAACTTCCTATTTAGCTACAAATAGCATCATAAATTCAATATCTGCGAGCATCGCTCCAATCATAGGAGGGGGTTTTGCAGATTTTTTGGCAAATCGTCAGATAAACTGGAAAATAACTTATAGTGGTCCAGAAGGGAGATATTCAATTCCAATGTTCAGCTTTCAGCAGTGGGATTTCTTTTTCATCTTTGCATTTTTAATCGGTTTATATTCTATTAGAAGGCTGGCTATTATAAAAGAAGAAGGAGAGGTGGAAAAGAAGGTTGTCATAAATAGATTAGTGACAGAAATAAAAAGACCCAATGGACTACAATCGTTATTACTCATTAAAAATAAGATTGGGAAAAGAGTAGTTAATGGCGTGAAGAGGAGAGGAAAATAATGCGAAGATATATTTATGTTAAATGATTACTTCATATAATGAAGAGTGATAGGTTAGAGAAATATTCTAATGTCAATGGTGCTTTTCAGTAATTTTGTAACGGCGACCTCTAAAGAAGATAAAAATGGATGAAGGCAACGTAAAAGAAATAGAGGCAAAATCTATATTGCGCAAACACAAAAAGATAGATTCATGGTTTATTTCCCGTTACGGAATGAATTTGTATAGAGGTTGCCTTCATAATTGCGTTTACTGTGATGGAAGGTCATACTATGTAAATGGAGAATTTGGCAAGGACATTGCAGTAAAGATAAATGCCATAGAAATTTTAAGGCGTGAGTTAGCCTCTCTGAATCATAAGAATGGTTTTATTATGATAGGAGGCGGAGTAGGAGACGCATATCAGCCAGCTGAAGAGAAATATAAGTTGGCTAAAAAGCTCTTCAGCTTATTTCTGAGCATAGCCTTCCAGTGCATATATTGACGAAATCAACGCTCATTGAAAGAGATATTGACATTATAAAGGAAATTAATGAGAAAAGCAAAGCAATTGTGAGCTTCAGTTTTTCATCAGTAAACAAAGATATAAGCAAGATTTTTGAACCTAATGTAGCATCTCCAGAAGAAAGGTTGAATACTCTCGCCCTCTTCAAAAAGGAAGGAATTTCAACTGGTATGTTTCTTCTTCCTGTAATTCCTTTTATAACTGATTCACCTGAATTGATAGAAGAAGCTGTAAAAATGGCTAAGGAAACTGTTGACTTCATAATTTTTGGAGGAATGACTCTCAAAGAAGGAAAGCAGAAAAATTATTTCTATAATGTGCTTCAAGAGCGTTATCCATGGCTTATAGATAAATACGAAAAAATATACAAAGGCAATAAATGGGGAGAGGCAACTAAAGAATATTACGATAGGATAAACAAAATTTGTGACATTCTCCCCACCATAAATGGTGGGGCTTCTACAGAGGGGCAGGAGCAGGCACATCGAAATCATTGAGGGAAGTTTGCTGA
>VBQI01000044.1 GCA_008297865.1 Thermoplasmata archaeon | reverse complement strand
AGAAAATGGTGTGGAGGAAATATGGGGCGGAAACTATGGCGCCTTGACTGAGGAGATAGAAGAATATTTTGACTGGATATGTATTGGATATAGTGAAGAGGAGATAGCAAAAAAGCTTGGAATAAAAATTAAGGAAGTCGTTCATCCTCCTCTTATTGGCTACTTAGGCACACCTCTCGGCCTAAAATTGACTCCCTTTGGGTATCTTTTTACGAGTAGAGGTTGTAACAAAAAATGTATATTCTGCCAGACTCCGATATTCTGCAAAAAACCCAGTAAATTACCTCTCTCTTCTATAGAAAGAGTTCTTTCTTATTATAAAAGCATAGGCATTGACCAATTAGTAATGCCAGAAGAAAATTTCGGCATGTTTAAAAAGCATTCGGAAGAAGTTGTAGAGTTGCTTGGAGAATATGGTTTTTACTGGATAGTTATGACGAGAGCAGATACGCTAAATGAAAATCTTTCATTTTGGCTAGAAAATGGTTTTAATGGAGCAGGCATAGGTATAGAAACGTTGAGTCAACAGATTATGGACGAAATAGGGAAAAAAGAGAGAGTTGAGGAGGTGACAGAAGCGGTGGAAAATTTACACAGGCTAAACAGAATGGTTGTTGGTTTTTTCATGGTAGGATACGAAAATGATACAAAACAGTCAATAAAACGTTCCACCATGGAGCTTGCAAAGTTTAAACTCGATTTAGCTCAAATATGTGTTCTCACGCCATTTCCAAAAACTCCTTTATGGAGCTACATACAAGAAAAATATGGAATTTTTGAAAAAGACTGGCATAAGTTCAATACAAAACATTTAGTATGGAATCATCCACATATTTCACCAAAAGAAATGGAAAGATTGCTTTCTTGGATTTTCAGACAAGTTCATCCAAGAACAAATCCATTGCGCACCACTTTCAAATTCATGAAACGTTATTCTGATGCTCATCAAAATGTCATAAAAGGGCTTCTCTATATGGCAAGACAGGTTATGCAGGCAAATACATTTGCATATTATAGAGATGAGTATATAACTTAGTCTTGCCAACCTATAAATACCGTTCTTTATTAAACTTCTAATGGACGATATAGATAGATTTCTCCAAGAAGACTTAGGAGATAGAGGGGATATAACTTCTGAAGCTCTGCTGAAGGATGAGGAAGGAATTGCCTTTATAAAAGCAAAAGAAAATTGCATACTTGCTGGACTTGAAGAAGCTATTGAAGTATTTAAAAGATTGAATTGTAAAACAAGCGCTCTAAAGACCGATGGAGATGAAATAAAAGCTGGAGAAAAAATCCTGGAGATAA
Source organism: Thermoplasmata archaeon (assembly GCA_008297865.1). Classification (GTDB taxonomy): domain Archaea; phylum Thermoplasmatota; class E2; order UBA202; family JdFR-43; genus VBQI01. The sequence goes on along the minus strand of VBQI01000044.1, from coordinate 9,902 downwards.
AGGGAAAAGTTAAGAAAATTCTCACTGGAGAACGTCTTGCCTTAAATTTTATATGCAGAATGAGTGGAATAGCAAGCTTAACGCATGAGTTGACTAAAATATGCAGGAAAAAAAATCCAAACGTACAGATTGCAGCAACCCGCAAGACAACGCCGGGCTTCAGAAAATATGAAAAAAAGGCAGTTAAGATAGGGGGCGGAGAACCTCATAGAATGGGTTTATATGATGGCATCTTAATTAAGGATAATCATCTTGCATGCCTTTCTCTGAGAGAAGCAATAAGAAAAGCAAAGAAAACAGGAATGAAGATAGAAGTTGAAGTAGAAAGCGTTGAGGATGCAGTTATTGCTGCTGAGGAGGGAGCAGATATAATCATGCTGGATAATATGTCTCCTGTAAAGGGTAAGATTGCAGCCACTCAAATAAGAAAAATTAATCCTGAAATTAAAATTGAAGTGTCAGGAGGAATTACTCCCGAAAATATTGCTAATTATACTTTTGCAGACCGCATTTCCTTAGGATGGCTTACTCATTCTGTAAAAAGCAAGGATTTTTCATTGGAAATAGAGAAAGTTTTTTGATCTCTCTCATTTCTTCCAAACCCATATATAACTCTTCTCATATTACAATTATGAAGGAAGTTGGAGTTGTAGAGCATTTCTTTTCGAAAATAAGTGTTGCAGCAATAAAACTAACTGATGTGTTGAGAGTAGGGGACAAAATTCGTATTAAAGGGGCAACAACAGATTTTGAACAAGTAGTGGAGTCAATGGAAATAAACAGGCAAAAGATAGAGGAAGGTAAGCCCGGAGATGAGATAGGAATAAAGGTTATGGAAAGAGTAAGAGAGGGGGACAAAGTATATAAGGTGGAAGAAGCATAAATGAGAAGTATACTAATTGGCATAGATGGTGCAGAACCGAGGCTTATTGAAAAATGGATTGATGAATTACCCAATTTGCAAAAATTTTATAATTGCTTTGGCAAGCTTGAATCAACATTGCCACCATCTTCAGCTCCTGCATGGACAAGTATTGTGACAGGCACCCCTCCTTCCAGCCATGGCATCTATGATTTTTTTTATTTTGATGGTGAAATAAAACTTATCTCCTCTACCTGCAGAAGGACACCAGCCCTTTGGAATTTACTTAGTTCAATAGGAAAAAGGAGTATCGTAATAAATGTTCCTGTAACATATCCTCCTGAAAGAGTGCATGGCATAATTGTTTCTGGCTTGCTCACTCCTCCGAATGAAAATTTTGTGGAGCCAAAGGAAGCTAAAAAGTATCTCGAAGGCTATAAAATGGAACATTTGATTATAGATGATTTGCCAATCCGCATTTTGGCTCATTATAAGCCAGAGAAAGTAATGAGCATATTGAATGAATGGATTTCTTCCCGTAGCATGGCGGCTATAAATTTAATGAAAAATTTTTCTTGGGACTTCTGCATGCTTGTTTATAGGGCAAGCGATTTAGTTCAGCATTTTTTATGGAATAGAAAGGATTACGTTTTTCAGATTTACAAAAGAATTGATGAGGAAATTGGAAAGCTTATGAAAAAATTTAATGCAAACTATTTCATTGTCTCAGACCATGGATTTTATGGGATTAAAAGAAATATTTATCTCAATAATTTGCTTTATGAGCAAGGCTATTTGAAGGCCAAGGGAAAAGAAAGTGGGCTCACTTTTGGAAAAAAAGTGACAAAGCTTTTGTCTTTTCTCCCAAAGAATTTCACTCATCTGCCTTTCATGAGAAAAATTTTACTTTCTATCGCTTTCAAAAAAAATTCGATTGATTTTGCCTCCTCAAAAGCTTTTTGCCTCTCATCGAGTTCTAGGGCAATTATAGCAAGAGACGAAGTTAAAAAGGAAATTTTGCTTAAATTAAACAATTTTACATATGATGGAAAAAATCCAATGAAGGCTTATGAAGCAGAGAAAATATACGGAAAAGACGAAAGGCAACCAGATATTCTAATCGAACTTGAAGAAGGATATGCAATTTTAGATATGCTAAATTTTGGGGATATAATACAAAAGCCTACCGCCTTTCATTTCAAAGGGGAGCATTCAAAATATGGCATATTTATGGCTTATGGAGAAAATTTCAAAGAATGGGGAGGAGAAATCAAGGCTGTAGATGTGCTTCCAAATATTTTTCATTCAATGAATTTGCCTGTTCCAAAGCATGTAGAAGGGAAAGTTGCAAATATATTCAAAGGAAGAAGAAAAGTTAAGAGAGTAGACTGGCAGAGGTATGGAATTAGCAATAGAGAAATAAATTTAATAAGGAAAATTGCTAAGACGCAGAAACAGTGACTATTCTAAAATAAATTCTCCCGTCTTTTTCCTTTTTCCCATCATCGCTTCCATCTGAGTAGGCAAATTCTGTATTCGCTGGATATTGATACCCCACTTTATTTCCAATGTAATAGTCAATTGTTACACTCTTTTTATCTCCGTCTCTTCCATTTATATCTAGTAGCGTATCTACATTGAAGAAATTTTTGTAATACATTTCTATCTTTACCGTATGAAATCCTACATTATCATCTATATTCTGGGTTACACTCCAATTTACTGGAATATCCTCATCTATATTGACTTCTTTTATTCCATCTGCAGGCAAAACATATTCTATCCCATCTATGTATATTTTCATAAAAATTTTTCCCGTTGATTTTGAGAAAATCAGAGGGTCTTTTATCCTAATTTTACTTATTTCCACTCTTATTGCAGCATCATCATATGGCAAATAGTCTTGACTGTCGAGAATTCCATCATTATCATCGTCATTATCAGCATTATCTCCTATTCCATCATTATCATTGTCACTATGCTCATCTGGATTATGTGGGAAAGCATCTTCTTTATCTGGCCAGCCATCGCCGTCGCTATCTGGATTTGGATTAAAAACATCCTTGTAACTTTTGTAAATGGAGGGAGCTGCAATTACAACTATTATAATTATGATTATTGCTATAAATAGCAGTAAAGGATTTTTTCCAGATTGTACATTTTTCATTTTAAATATAATGTAAACAAACTTAAAAATTTATCCTTCTTGCTTTTGGAACCAAATTTTCAATAAAATTTTCTCTCAATATGCCTACGCCCAATATATCTTCATTCATTTTTATTATGACAAAATTATTTTGCTCACATCCTATAAGCTTACTTGCTATAACATTTTCTCCTTCTATAAATTTCATTCCTTCCCCTTCATCTATAACCGCCACATTTTTCTTTGCTATTTTTCCAATCATCATGGCTCCTTCCATACTCAACTTTATCTTGTTATTTCTCTTCAATTTTCCAAAATACATGCCCATGGCATAACATCTTAACTTTTTACATAGTTCCATGTCCACACCTTTTTCAACGATCCATATTTTTTCCTCTCCTGTTTTAAAAACTTTGTATTTTCCTAAGTTTATTTTGCACCCATAATTTTTTTCTATTAATTTTTCTATATCTCTTATTTCTTTTTCATTCAATATTTTCTTAATTTGCATATAAAGAACCCCTCCGTCAAATTATCCTGAGGCCATATTCTAATAGCCTTTTCAGCTCCTTCATATTCCTTATCACCCCATCTCTTTATTCCTCTCCTCGTTTTTATTCCTACCAATTCAATTTTTTCCACTTCCATATTTAGATTTTTAATTGCATAGTCAATTACTTCCTCATTCTCTTCTGGCTCTAAAGAACAGGTAGAATATACAAGCGTACCTCCATCAATAAGACATTTAGATGCAGATTCAATAAGCCTTTTTTGTAATTTACTCATTCTTATTACTCTTCCATAACTCCACGTCATATTCTTATTTTTTATTATTTTTCCACTCGCGGTACACGGAGCATCAAGCAAAATCTTATCTCCTTTGATTCCTTTCTTCCACAAAAATCTTCCATCATGATTAAGAATTATGCAATTAACCACTCCACATTTCTGAATATTGTGGGCTAAAGCCCTCAATCTTTTCGAATTAACATCGTTTGCAAAGATTATCCCCTCATTTTCCATCATCATCGCCATCTGTGTCGTTTTGCTCCCTGGAGCTGCGCATATATCTATTATGCAATCATTTTTGTCTGGAAGCATAACTAAAGGAGGAAGCATGCTTCCCGCTTCTTGTACATGATAGTAGCCAAGATAATATTCCAAGCTTTTTGTTATATCTCCTTTAATAAAAAAACCATTCTCATACCATGGCATTTCTCTCACCTCAAATTTTTCCGATAATCTTTCAAGAAGCTCATCCCTTCCTATTTTTAAAGTATTTACTCTAATGCTTTTCCACTCTGTGCTTGCTGAAAATAGCTTTTCCGCATCTGGAATCATTGATTTTATCCTTTCCTCAAACACGTTTAAGAATTCGCAATACTTTAAATCTTTTAGGAAAAAGGAGGCGGAGGCAGGGGAAGGTGAAAAAAGAAGGGAGGCGTTTTCCTTCCCCTATGAATGCATCTACAAATGTTTATATAAATTATATGCAACATTCCTCGAACTATATAAAACATTTATCGAATTATATTATACCAATTCCCATGGCTAAGGAAAATTGGAAAAATATTATCATTGCAAAGAGGCATAATGCTTTTCTTCCCAGTTGTGTAATGGCATATTCTATGTTATTCAGAAAATTTTCTCCAATTACATAAGCGCTAACTTCTTTTTTACTATATTTAATACTCCTTGCTTTCTCTCTCCCCCCAAAATCAATGCCATTTAAAAAATTGAAAACTGCTTCAACATCGCTTTCATCTGCACCAGCAGGATTATACCCAAGATTTGGTGGTAAACCAGTTTTCAGATGAGTGTCTGTAGAAACTATAACGGGTTTTACACCCTTCTTTTTCAGGAAGTCTTCTATCTGCACTCTGAATTTGTTTTCGATGTTATTTGAATCAATCATTAAGATGGCATATGCTATATCTTCATATTCAAGAATTAATATGGCAACATATCCACAAATATTTTCTGATAGCACTCTTTTCTTTACAAATTTATATTTCATAGGAGATGGTTTGCTCTTAATTTTTGCTATTTCCTCTATAATCTTTTTTATAGCATTCATATCTTCGGATGTAACTTCATATTTCTCTTTAAACGCATTGTGGGCATCTACTATTATTATTTCTCCAAATTGTTCGGCAAAATGCTGAATCTCTGGTGGTATATCATCTATTGCTTTCTTTCCAGAGATTATAACTAACCGCAATTCATCAAATGGAAAAACAATAGCCCTGAATCTCTCATTTTCTATTTCAAAAGGCTTTAATGGTTTTATTGCTTTTCCATTGCAACTAATACTGGTTACAACTTTATCTACTTCTCTCTGATTTATGAGGTTATTAGCATGAGTTGTAGCTGAATGCAAATAAATGGCATTATTGATTTCAAGAATTTTTTTTGTCAAGGTTGCTCCTCCAATATACATAAATGGACCTGGGTGAAAAGAATTTATTATAAGATTTACATCCTCTATTGACAAGCACCTTACCCATCCATGCTTAACATGCTTAATTTCCTCTAATCTTTTTTCCAAATATTTTGGATTTGAAGTGAGCCAAAAAAGGATGAAGCTTTTTAAAAATCTTTTCACATTGAAGCCAATATCTTTATCAAAAAATTTTATGTATGCACATCCAATGAGTATGCCTATTACAACTATCAGGATATATGTAAAAGTTATAATAAAATCGAAGGATGCGAATCCTAATAAATAGCTTATAGGATATAATAATAAAAGTATGCCAAGACTTGCTTCGCATACTTTTGTCTCATTTTCTTCAGATGAAAAGTAAAGAATTATCGTAATAAAAGGAGCCACTACAGCAGGAGAAAGCGGTATACGAGAAGGATAGCCAAAATAATATACAATGAAATCAAATATCTCAATAAATAACAGTAAGAAGAAGATTAAAAACAATATTCTCTTATTATTAAAAGCGAGTTTGATTAATCTTCCAAATAAAAAAATGGTAACAAAAAGAGTAAGTGCCAGAAATATATAGCGCCCAACAAATGAAAATATCTCCCTTCCATGTATTAGAGATGCTATTGCTATAGATAGAATACACAAAAATAATGTAGTTTTCTCCTTAGGAAGAGTAAAAATGTTTGATTGATATTTTTCAATCTCATTCATTTCATTCGAATTGAATACCACATCGCTTTTTAAATTTTCATGATTCGAAGAAATTAAAAAGACTTTTAAGATTACTTAGGAAAAATATGAAAATTCGCTCTAAAACTTTACTCATTGTTGGAGGCGTTGCCGTTGCCCTCATATTAACTCTATATGGATTCTCCCACATTATTCTCATAAAAGGAGTGATAGAATTGGAAAGAGACGTTGTTATCAATAATATTGAACGTGTTATCGATGTTTTATATGATGACATAAATGAGTTGCATTCCATAAACTATGATTGGTCAGCATGGAATGATACATATGAATTTGTGCAAAATATCAATGAAAAATATATTGAGTCAAATTTAGTTAATAGCACTTTTACTACAATAAGAGTTAATGTTATGCTTTTCTTTGATTCTTCTGGTGAACTGATTTTTGGAAAAGCGGTTGATTTGCAAAATGAAACAGAAGTTGAAGTTCCTAAGGTCTTATTAAATTATCTTTACGAGCATCCTGATATTTTATTTCATCATGACATCGAAAGTAATATTTCAGGAATTATTGTACTGGATAAACCTCTCCTTATATCCTCCTTACCTATTTTAACCAGTGAGGATAAGGGTCCAATTATGGGAAGCCTTGTGATGATCAGATACTTAGACAATTTAGAAATCAATAGATTGTCAAAAATCACGCATTTATCTTTGATGATCTATAACGGGTTAGAAAATAGTAAAAAAACATTTGTTCGCCCAATTAACAAAAATATCATTGAGGGTTACACTTCCTTAGAGGATATTTATGGTAATCCTGCCTTAACATTAAAAATTAGAATGCCAAGAAATATATATCATGAAGGATTGGCTATTCTCCACTATTATACCATATCTTCTGCCATTGCCATCATTATAATTATTTTTGTCATGTCGTCGCTTTTAAATAGATTCGTATTAAATAGGTTAATTACATTAAATGATAGTGTCAAAAGAATAGCAAAAAGCGGAAATATTTCACGAAGAATAAAAATGAGGGGGAATGATGAAATAACTGATTTAGCAAATGAAATTAACACTATGCTGATGTCCTTAGAAAAATCCCAAAAAGAGATAGAAAAAGCATTAGAAAACGAGAGGGAATTTAAAAGGAAGACCGCTCATTATTTCTTTAATCCTATCTGCATTGCCAAAGGATACCTTGAGATTGCAAAGGAAGAAAAGGAATATAAGTTTGTAGATAGGGCATTAAAGGCGATAGAGAGAATTGAAAAAGTGGTTAAAAATATAGTTACGGAAGGAAAAATCAAAGAATAACTTTTAATTCTCCTATTGTTATACTATCATGCCAAAATTTGTCATTAAAAAGGATGGAAGAAAGGAAGAATTTATTCCAGAAAAAATCGTAGTCTCAGCCATAAAGAGTGGCGCATCTGCAGAGATAGCCAGAGACATAGCAAAAAAAGTGGAGAAAATAGAGAGAGAAGAGATTGAAACGAGGGAAATAAGAGACATCGTTCTTCATGAATTAAAGAGCGTAAACCCAGATTGGCATCAGAGATGGTTATCTTATGACAAAGGGGTGAAGAGACTTTACAAGCACTATAGACATGGATTATACGAGTGATGTAAGTAAATTATCTACAATTGCCATAAATGCTCTCGAAGTTTTGTTATCTTCTTTAACAAAGGGTATGCCTGCGTCTCCGCTTACAACTACTTTTTCATCTATTGGAATTCTGCCTAGGAAATCGATTTCCATTTCCTTGGCTGCTGTTTCACCACCTCCAACTTTAAACAAATTTATTTCTCTTCCGCAATGAGGACAACGGAATCCACTCATATTTTCTATTATGCCTAGAACTTTCATTCCAAGTTGACGAGCAAAATTTACAGCTCTCCTACTATCCAGCAATGCAACATCCTGTGGCGTTGTGACAATGATTGCATCACCCCTTATAAGCTGGGCTATACTTAATGGTTCATCCCCTGTTCCTGGAGGCAAATCAATGATTAAGAAATCCAGATTTCCCCATTTTACTTCCCCAATGAATTGTTTTATGGCTGTCATTTTTAATGGACCACGCCATATTACTGGCATATCTTTGCCCAGCATGAAGGCGAGAGAAATGACTTTTAAATGTGGCGCTGCCTTAATTGGTTCCATACCCTGCTCATCTCCGTATACGCTCTCATGTTCAATGCCAAGCATCTTCGGAACATTTGGACCATGTATATCTGCATCAAGCAAGCCAGTTTCATATTTCTTCATAGCCAGTGCATATGCTAAATTAACTGCTACTGTAGTTTTTCCTACACCTCCTTTTCCACTTAAAATAGCTATTTTGTGTTTTACATTTTTTAAGTTCTCTTTTATCTTACGATTTAGCTCTTCCATGCCTGCTAAAGCAAATTGCAATAATAAAATTTATGTTTAAGTTCCCCTTTCATATTCATGAATAAGATCGCGATAACGGCTGCCATACTTCTATTGGCATTCTTTGCCATAAATGAAATGAATGCTGAAGATTCGCCATCAGTAGTATACGTTGATGACAATTTCAATGAAAGCACACCGGGTTGGCAAATTGACCATTTTAATAAAATTCAGGATGGACTAAATGGCGTTGAAGATAATGGAACAGTATATGTATATGAGGGAATATATAATGAAAATATAGTAGTAGATAAAACTGTTGAGCTCATTGGAAAAAATAAACCGATTGTGGTTGGCACAATACAAATAATGGCAAATGATAGCATTATAAAGAATTTTGAGCTTGTCGGAAATCTCACAAATACGGGTATTCTTCTAAATGCTACCAATTGTATAATTCATAGATGCACCATATATAATTTCAGTTATGGAATGAAAATTTTATCCAATAATAACACAATTACACAATGTAATTTCATCAACAACTCATATGGAATAAATGCATCTGGTAGCGAAAATAAAATTTTTCTCAACAATTTTATTGATAATACAATAAATGCATGCAATTATGGCACCAATGTATGGCATGGACAAGAGATGCAAAAAGGAAATTATTGGAGCGATTTTGATGAGCCATCGGAAGGGGCATATGATAACGATAGTGATGGCATCGTAGATGCACCATATACAATTTTATGTGGAGGTGGTGAAGATGAATATCCTTTAATACATGAGATAGACCTTTTCCCTCCACACATCATGTTCGTTTTAAACGGAAGCATTGGGAATGATGGATGGTATGTAAGCATAGTAAATGTGACAATAAATGCTTCAGATAATGATACAGCTTATATAAACTACAGCATAGATGGAGAATGGTACAAACAAAACGGCTCTCATATAAACTTCTATTTGGCTGAGGATGGAATTCATGTAATAGCATGCTATGCAGTAGATGAAAATGGAAATGCTGGAAAAATTGAAGAAGTTATTGTAAAAGTAGATAATACTCCTCCTATGCTTAACTATATTCTCGACCCTTCCTCTCCAGATGGCAAAAATGGGTGGTATGTCAGTGTTGTGGAAATAAGAGCAAGTGCAAATGATGGAAATGGAAGTGGAATTGATGAGCTTACTGTAAAAATAAATGATGGTGGATGGGAAGATTATAAAGGCTCGTTTTTCTTGGAGAATGAAGGAATAAATGAAGTATGGTTTAAAGCAGTGGATGTAGCAGGTAATGAAGCAGAGATTTTTGTCCAATTAAAAATGGATAAGACGCCTCCATTAATCAGCATTGAAAAACCAGTTGGAGGATTTGCAAA
>VBQI01000043.1 GCA_008297865.1 Thermoplasmata archaeon | reverse complement strand
GACCGAACTCTTTTTCTACTTTATCTATTATTACTATGCCGCCTAAAGGGTATGTTTTGTTTTTCATAAGGAGATATTGGCTTAGCCAATATCTCCTTTTAGGCGGCTAACTGGCAAATTCAAGTTCCTAATAAATATATTCGCCTTCCTAGTAAATATATTTGGCGTCAATGATTATTCAAACAAAGGAAAAGATTGGTCGCTATGGATTCAAGGCTATTTTGGAATTGGCATTGACATGGGGGGATTCAGAATCTGTTATAATTCATTTTAACAGAAAAAAATATGTAGACCGCATCATTAATTTACAATGAAAGAATTTAGCATTCATGGATCAACAATATATCTTCTTCCGGTAATTCATGGATTAGCTAAGGAGGGGGAGAAAGTAAAAAACATCTTTTACAAATTTCATCCAGAGTGTATTGCAATTGGAATAGCCCCGGAAGACATCGAACTCATTGATAAAATAAAGGATACAGAAAATGTCGAGATGCCTTTGCAACATCAGTATTATCTTATACATCTTTCCAAATATGGAGAAGTTTCTTTGCCTCCTTCCGATATATTGGTCGCCAATGAAATTTCAAGAAAAGAAAACATCCCCTTGCATGCCATAGATATCGATGATGAAACATATGCAGATATGCTAACTGAAAATGTTTCCATTTTCTCATTGATAAGGCATTCTAGAAAGATAAAGAAGCTTGCACAAAAAGAGTTTTCTGCAAAAACTGCAGAAGAATTTGTTTATGAATGGTATAATGAAATCAACTCAATAAAATCTTTTAAGAAAATTGAGGAAGAAAGGGAGGGAAGGATGGCAAAAGCAATTATAAAGCTTTGTGGGAGATACAAAAAGGTGCTTGCAGTTGTGCCTCTCGAAAAATATGAGGGGATATTAAAAAAGCTGGAAAGCTATAAAAAAGGAAAATCCATTACCGAAGCATGAGGAAAAGAGTAATTATAATGGGCGCCGCTGGGAGGGACTTTCATAACTTTAATGTTTTTTTTAGGGATAATAAAAATTATGAGGTGATTGCTTTTACTGCAACCCAAATTCCAAATATAGCAGATAGAAAATACCCTCCAGAACTTGCAGGAAAATTGTATCCAAATGGTATTCCAATATATGATGAAGAAAAATTGCCAGAATTGATAGAAGAACATGATGTAGATGAAGTTGTCTTTTCATATAGTGATGTCCCATATCAGACAGTTATGAATAAGGCTTCAATAGCAAATGCTTCAGGAGCAGACTTTGTTCTGCTTAGCCCCCGCCATACCATGCTTGAATCCAGTAAGCCAGTTATTGCAGTATGTGCCGTAAGAACAGGTTGTGGAAAATCACAGATTTCAAGAAAAATTTTTGAAATATTGTCTCGGAAATATAAAGTTGTTGCAATTCGCCATCCAATGCCATATGGTGATTTGGCAAAACAGAAGTGCCAAAGATTTGCAAGCTATGAGGATTTAGATAAGCATAACTGTACTATAGAGGAAAGGGAGGAATATGAGCCATATATTGACATGAACGGTATAGTTTATGCGGGCGTTGATTATGAAGAAATCTTGAGAAAAGCTGAAAAAGAAGCAGATATGATTATATGGGATGGTGGAAACAATGACTATCCATTTTACAAACCAGATCTGCATATAGTTGTAGCTGATCCACATCGTGCAGGACACGAGCTGTCATACTATGCTGGAGAGTTAAATGTGAGGATGGCAGATGTGGTGATAATAAATAAAATAGATACTGCAAAAAAAGAAGAAATAGAAAAAGTTAGGAATAATGTCAAAGAATTAAATCCAGATGCAAAAATTGTAGAAACAGATTCTCCGATAGAAATTGAGGAAGATATAAAGGGAAAGAAAGTTTTAGTCGTTGAAGATGGACCAACTTTAACACATGGAGAAATGCCTTATGGCGCAGGGACAATAGTGGCAAAAGAATATGGAGCAGAAATAATTGATGCCAAAAAATATGCAATTGGCTCCATACTTGAAACATATAAAAATTATCCTCACTTGGAAAAAATTTTGCCTGCTATGGGGTATGGAGAAAAACAAATTAAAGAACTTGAAGAAACAATAAACTCAGCCGATTGCGATGCTGTTGTGGCAGCTACTCCAATTGATTTAACAAGAGTTATAAATGTGGATAAGCCGATTGTAAGGGTAAGATATAAAGTCGGGGAGAAGGGAGAAAGGGCCTTGAAAGAAATTCTGGAAGATTTCTTATAATATAATTTTAAATATCCTTCCTCATTTAACTCCATGGAAAGACGAAGTTATATGGCATTTGTTGCCGTCGTCCTTATTATTTTTGCCTCAATAATTTTTTTTAATGAAAGTAAAAAGAAGGGAAAAGTTACCGCAGAGGAGATAACCATTGATGACTATGACCCGACAGTTGACATAGAAATAATTTTTAGAATTGATAGAATAAGGAAAATAGATTTTGAAAGAGGAGAGGAGCCAGTATTCTCTCTAAAAATAAAAGTAGATGGCGAAAGTTATGATATTGGAGAGTGGGGAGGACTTGATGTTCGCCCCCGGTGGCGCTTCATTCATAATGTAGATGATGAAAAAGAAAACGTAAGCATAGAAGTTGAACTATATGATGGCGAGAAAATGTGCGATATTAGTCCAAGAGAAGGAAATCTGTCGGTAGGGAAAGCATTGAAACTCATTTACTCCATAAAAGATGGCACATGGCATGGTGATGATTTTCTTCACGATGCCTCTGGCTATGGACATGCTGGAGGATATGAGGATGGATACTACAATGAAAATGATTGTGAAATATGGTTTGATATATATCAGACTGATGCAGATGGAGATAGGCTAACATACTATGAAGAGGTTTTTATATACGGAACTGATCCAATGAAAAGCGATTACGGCAAAGATTATGACAATGATGGCGTACCAATAGAATGGGAGGATCATTGGGGATATGATCCATTTACAGCAGAAAATCATAGCATACTTGATGAAGACGAAGATGGGATACAGAATATTGAAGAATATATGATGTCAGAATGGTACGCGGACCCATTCCGCCAAGACATTTTTGTTGAAGTGGATTTTATGAAAAACAGGTTTTTTGGCACTACATATTTTCCAGAGTATTCAAAAGAGAAGGTTATTTCCGCCTTTTCTAAGCACAATATTATGCTTCATATAGATGACGGACTCATGGGCGGTGGAGGAGAGATTTTACCTTATGAAAAATTCTATACGCAGGATAAGCTTTCATTATACTACAAAAAATATTTTTTGCATAATGGAGAAAATGAATGGAGGAAGGGCATATTTAGGTACTGCGTATTCGTCCATTATACTTTTCCAGCCAAAAAAAGTATAGCTGGCTATTCCTACTGGCCAACTAATGAGGATATTTTTAACTGCTTTGTAATAGGAACAAAAACCATAAGAAACTATCGCCCTCTTCCATTGGCAAGGGAGACGGCAACTGCAAGTCTTTTTATGCATGAGTTAGGGCATACACTTGGCATATTCTGGCAAACTTATCATGGATGTGATAATGCAACAACTAATTACCCATGGCTTAGTGGATGGAAGAAATATGAAAATTATAAAAGTTGTATGAATTACCGCTATGCCTGGAGCTTAATAGATTATTCAGATGGAAGTCATGGAGAAGGAGATTTTGATGACTGGAGTCACATTGATCCAGCTTTCTTCGAAAAAAGATTTTTCGCAGAAGAGCCCATAATACATTGAGCATCAAAATTTATATAACAATTCTATTTCTCTATGGCTAAATGAATGGACCAAAGCTAAATATAAAAGCAGGAGAAGTGTATAAATCATCTATCCAATGCAGTGAGCTTGAAGATGGGACTCCAGTTACAATACCATATTTCGTAATGAGAGGGCTAAGGAAGGAGCCCATTTTACTTCTGAATGCTGCATTGCATGGAGAAGAATTAAATGGAATAGAAGTAATTACGAGAATATTCGAAAAAATAGACCCAATGAAACTTTATGGAACAATTGTGGGAGTGCCTATTGTAAATATACTTGCATTTAGAGCAAGGAATAGAGTAGACCCAATTGATGGAAAAGATTTGAATAGAGTATTTCCTGGAAAGAAAGATGGCACCATTACTGAGAGGATGGCCTATCATTTCTTTCACAAATTCGTCAAAAAAGCAACATTTGGCATTGATTTACATACTGGAATGAAAGGGCATTTGCTCGTTCCTCATCCCAGAATTAGGGCAAAAAAAGATTTTTCTCCGCCACTTGAACATGCAAGAGCTTTAGGCACGGAAGTGATTTTTTATAATGAAGGAGTGAATGGCATGCTTACTGTAGAAGCGGGAAAGGAAGGTATTCCAATTGTATGTTTTGAAATTGGCGAGGCGGGAAGGCTAAATGAATATTTTATAAATGCTGGGATGAAAGGAGTGATTAATTTTATGAAGTATTTTGGAATGCTTAAAGGAAAACCTGAGATTCCAGAAAAACAAATTTTGTTAAGAAATTATGAAGAAATCATATCAAATAGAGGAGGACTTTTCTATCCCAGAGTTGAAGCTGGTTCCGTGGTCAAAAAAAATCAGTTAATTGGCACTGTAAGATCTCCTTTCACTGGTGAGAAACATTATATAAAAGCCCCTCGGGATTGCTTCATCATCGGAGTAAGGAGCCAGCCTGTAGTGAGAGCAGGGACAGCAGTGGCATGGATTATGGCCTTTGAAGAAGGAAATATTTTGCCACCTATAAGAAATAAAAGCTTGAAGAAGTTACCATCAAAAACAGTCTCAATGACAAAGGAAAAGGGAATAGAGATTAAAGAATAGGTTTGTTTTTTCTTGTATATTCCCATATTTTATTGATGAGCTCTCCAACCCTTTCATGTATATTACCGCTACATCGCTTGTACCATCTCTTTATGACATCTGAGCTCGTTTTTCTCTTCTTTATCCTTCTCTTCAATATATGAAGATATCTCGCTTTACTGTCCAATGATTCTATTCCTTTTTCAGCTTTTTCGATATTCATTGAGAGATAATCTTTAACATTGATGGATTTTCCATTCCATATAAACTTTCCTCTTAGTGCTTCTTTTATTGCCTCTGTTCTATTTATTTCTATCTCCTTAAGAGCTGGAAGTTCCATTCTGCTCCACCTCTGAGCATACTTTAGTCTGCCAACAATATACTCTACCAATGCCATATTTTCTCTTATTGTAGATTGAATGGCACAAGCCCTGCTCTCTACCCTGAGAGGAATTTCAAATTTTATTCTAACATCTTCATGTCTTTCTTTTACCATCTCCGCAAGATTAGAAGCAATTATTGGTTTGTAAGACAATATATATTTTCCATAGTCAATTATAGTTGCAGGATATTGCTTCAATTTGGGAAAACCTGCATTTCCTCCATCTGCTATTTCATAAAGTGGCAAGCGAGCTTCGGCATAATCTGTTATCCTTCCACCTATGATAGGGCTATTTGCAGAAAGAGCAATGTGTTCTGGAATCATGTATAATAGCCTGTTGAACTTGTCTATGGTATCATCAGCCCCTCTTCCCTGTATATGGACATGTATTGATTGAATTGCCAGAGCAATATGCTGTGGTTTGATATATATATCCCCTATCTTTACAGGAGAGAAATTTGAACGCCATAGTGCAAGTTTTTTTGCCCTTTCATTATTTGATATCCATCTATCTGAGAGTATATCTGGATGAGGATTTGAACCTATGAGGAGGAACATTGTATCTTTTCCATGAATTTTTTTTCCTAAATCAACAATATCCTCTATTATGTCCATCAGATATTCCTCTTTCTCCTTCAGTGCGTCTGTTGAATACTCTCGAGGATAACTTTTTATCTCCAGCTGGCAGGCTCCTGCCTCCTCGCTAAATGAAAAATCATAATATGTGTCATTTAGACGGCGAATGAGTTCTTTTGTTTCAAGTAAATTACCTTCAGTATCGACAAGAATTCCTTCTAATTCCAATCCAAAAATAAAATCTTTTGGATGATGCTTATGCTTTTTCAAAATTTCTACATATCTCTTCAAATCTTCTATTGTTTTAAGTTCCATGATTTAAATGCATCGGTAGTTTTTGAATGTTTGCTCATAACTTTAACTATAAAGTTTTTTGATTAACTTTTTTAAACCACTAATATATTAACGAAAATTGGTGACAGAAATTGGATGGATATGAAATAGTACTCACAGCTGATGAAACACTTCTGGCAGAATACAGAAATATACCTCTAGGCCCCTTTCTTAGTTGCATTCCTTCCGACCCCATTTTGTCAAGAGCGGTGCATCATTTAATAAGTCCAAAATCTCATGCAAATGAAGAATTTTTATCTCTGGCCCCTTTAGGCCTGAGAAAATTTGAATCTGCCCTCGCAAGAGATTTACGTAAAGATAAAGTTGCTGTTGTATCACCGAAATTCATAAAAAAATTCATTGGCGAGAAGACAAAAGTAGTTGGTATTCATTCCATGGACCCAATAGGACTTGGTCCTGTTTCCACGATGTTTACTATGGGTGGCAAATATACGCCATATACCAAATACATGACAGAGAAACTTTTGATGCAACTCCCAGAAGATAGAAACTTTAAGGTTGTAATCGGAGGACCAGGCTCATGGCAATTTGAATATAAGACAGAGGTGGCAAAACAATGGGGAATCGATCACATTGTTATAGGTGAATGCGACAGAAAAGCAGGAGAGGTAATGGAGCAAATAATTGATGGTGCCTCTACAGTGATTAAAATCCGGGATTGCCCCCCTGCGGAAGAAATTCCTCCAAATTTAGGGGCAACAATGTTTTCTATGGCGGAAGTTATGAGAGGATGTGGAAGAGGCTGCAAATTCTGCCAGCCAAATTTGAGGAAAGCAAGATATATACCACATGAAATAGTAAGAAAGGACATTGAAAAAAAATGTTAAAGCAGGTTTTTCATATGTTTGGGTACATTCTGACGATATATTTTTGTATAAGGTAGAGAGCAAGGAGCTTTACCCAAATAGAGAGGCAATTGAAGAGTTATTTTCATTTATAATGAATATTGAAGGTGTGAAAAAAGCAAATCCAACACATGGCTCGCTTGCGCCTATTGTAGCCGACCCAGAACTAATTACCTCTCTTACTAAAATATTGGGAGGAAACAAAAATAATTGGATTGGCATACAGCCTGGCTTCGAAACTGGAAGCAATATTTTAATTGAAAAAACTATGCCAAGAAAGGCACTGCCTTTTAGCCCTTCAGAATGGGAGAATGTTGTTTTTAACGCTGTTAAAATATTGAATGAAAATTATTGGCTTCCAGCAATGACTCTCATAATTGGACTACCTAAAGAAACAGAAGAAGATGTTATCGATACTATCAACCTTGTGAAAAGATTGGAAAATGCTGGCTTCCTTTTTATAGTAGCGCCCTTAGCTTTTGTGCCTCTCGCTGCCTGGAGAAATGAGCAATTTTTTGATGTAGAAAAAGAGATTGATGAAGCGAGATTTAACCTCATCTATTATTGCTGGAGACATACTATAATAGAAATAGATAGGCTTCTTCCACGTCTTACTTCAGTTGGACCTTTCATGAAATATATGATAAATTTTATTGCAAAATTTGGTTCCAGAGCGATGCTGAAACGTATGGAAAAATGGGGTAAGAAGCAAGGATATAAAATAACGAGATTATGAAATCATTTTTATAAAATATCTGTGTATTCTCGTATCTTCAGTAAGTTCAGGACGAAATGACAATGCCAAAACATTATCCTGTTGGGCGGCTACAATATATTCATCTATTTTTGCCAACACCTTCACGTTGCTTTTTGCCTTAATTATAGCTGGAGCTCTTATGAAAATTGCTTCATATTCTCCAATTCCTTCTATATTGAGCATTGCATGAAAGCTCTCCTTTTGTCTTCCAAAAGCATTTCTTTTCACCCATATGTCCATCAATCCAAGCAACTTCGTTTTTGTTTTCATTACTTCTTCATCTCCATGTTTGGCAAGTAAAATTGCTCCTGCACATGTTCCCATTACCGGCTTTCCTTCAAAAGAAGCTTTCTTTATTTCTTCAGCAACAGAATTTTTATGAATGAGTTTGCTTATTGTAGTGCTTTCCCCTCCAGGCAAAATAATTGCATCTGCCTTAGCTACATCTTCTTTATTCATTGTTGCAAAAACCTTTCCCTCTTTTCCTAATTCCTGTAAAGCTTTCTTAACTATTTCAACGTGTTCCTCAACATCGCCCTGAGCAGATATTACTGCTATTTTCATATTACTGCTATTTTCATATACCCCTTACTTGCAATCTTTCTTCAAGTTTATCAATTTCTTTTCCCTTCATTGCCTCTCCAAGTCCCTTAGAAACTTCTGCAACCACTTCAGCATTTTCCCAGTTATTCACTGCCTCAACTATAGCTCTTGCATAGGCAGGCGGATTTTCAGATTTGAATATGCCAGAACCAACAAATACACCATCTGCTCCAAGCTGCATCATCAACGCTGCATCTGCAGGCGTTGCTATCCCACCTGCAGCAAAATTAACGACTGGCAGGCGACGAAGCTCCTTCACTTCCTCCAAAACATCTAAAATTCCTTTAACTATCTCGTCTCTCGTATATTCCTCATAAATTGGCTCATTTTCCTTTATCTTTAAGCCTTCCTTTCCAACTTCTTCAACAAGTTTTGTATATGCTTTTGCATACTCTTCTGCAAGTTTATGCATTTCCTCCTCATCCATCTTACAAACTTTTTTTATTGCAAAATTCATCAGACGCATATGTCTTACAGCTTCAATAACATTGCCTGTGCCAGCTTCACCTTTAGTACGAATCATAGCAGCTCCTTCCCATATTCGCCTGCATGCCTCGCCTAGACTTCTTGCTCCACATACAAAAGGAATGACAAACTTTCTTTTATCTACATGGAAAAATGGATCTGCAGGAGTGAGCACTTCGCTTTCGTCAACCATATCTACGCCTAAGGCTTCCAGTGCTTTTGCCTCCGCTACATGTCCTATTCTGCATTTTGCCATCACTGGAATGGTGACAGCATCGATAATCTCCTCTATCTTCTTTGGGTCAGCCATTCTGGCAACACCACCGCTTGCTCTAATATCTGCTGGCACTTTATGCAAAGCCATCACTGCTACAGCTCCTGCTTCTTCGGCTATTCTTGCCTGCTCAGCATTAGTTACATCCATAATAACGCCACCTTTCTGCATTTTGGCAAAGCCTCTTTTTACTAGCTCTGTTCCAAATCTAAGCTTCTCCAAATCCATGTTTCTTCATACAGGCATTGTATATAAATTCTTTTGTAGAAGATTAATCCATATTCTTTATAAATTCCTCAGCCATTTCGAGCGTCGATGAATTTCCGCCCATATCATATGTCTTTACCTTTCCTTCTTCTATTGTTCTTGCGATTCCGCTTTCAAGCTTTTCTGCAAGCTTTTTCTCTCCAAGCCAGTCGAGCATCATTTTTACAGACAAAATCATAGCAGTTGGATTCACTACATATTTTCCAGCATATTTTGGAGCTGAACCATGGGTTGGCTCAAATACAGCATATTTTTCACCAATGTTTCCACTACATGCAAAACCTAAGCCACCAACAAGTTGGGCGGATAAATCTGAAATAATGTCTCCAAACATATTTGATGTAACCAACACATCATAGTTCTGGGGATTCTTAATTAGCCACATTGCCATGGCGTCAATGTTTGCTTCTCCATATTCTATATTTGGGTAGCTCTTTGCAATTTTCCTTGCTTCTTCTATCATCATACCAGAAGTTTCTCTTATTACATTTGGTTTTTCTACAACTGTAACACTTTTCCTTCCATATTCCTTTGCATATTCAAATGCCTTCTTGACAATACGATGACAGCCATTGCGTGTAAATATTCTCAGCGAGACAGCAATTTCATCTGATGGAACATCAGAAAACTTTTTCATATTGGGATGAATTTGCAATGCCTTTCTCACTTCATCTGGCAAAGGATAGAATTCTACGCCTGCATATAAGCCTTGGGTATTTTCTCTGAAAATAACTATGTCAATGTCATCTCTATAATTTAAAGGATTTCCCTTATATGCCTTGCAGGGGCGCACATTTGCATACAAATCGAAGAGCTGGCGAAGTTTTACTATGGGGCTGAAATATTCAACCTTTCCTTTTAAATATGCTGGCAATTCTTCCTGTGCTTCCTTCTTTGGCTTTGAAGTTATTGCTCCAAAAAGACAGCAATCTGTTTCTTTGAGTAGCTCAATAGTACGGTCTGGCAAAGGATTTCCTTCTTTCTTCCAGAATTCCCAGCCCACATCACCGTATATGTATTCTGCATCAAGTTCAATGGCATTTAAAACAATCTGTGCAGCTTCCATTACATCCTTTCCTATTCCATCTCCGGGTAGCATGGCTACTTTATATTTCATTTTCTCACCATATATTCAATCAATCCACCAGCTTTTATAATATTCAGCAAAAATGGTGGCAGAGGCTTCACATGATATACCTCTCCCTTGCTAATGTTTTTTATTTTTCCTCCTTCTACATCTATCTCGATTTCATCTCCTTCCTCTATTTTATAAGCATCTTTGCATTCAATGGCAACTATGCCCTTATTAATTGCATTTCTGAAAAAAATTCTTGCAAAAGAAATGGCAATAATTGCATCTATGCCTGCATATTTTAGGCAGGTAGCAGCCTGCTCTCTCGAGGAGCCACATCCAAAATTTTTTCCAGCAACAATAATCTTCGCCTCCCTTACTTTTTCATGAAAATTTTCATCTAAATCTTCCATTGCATGTTTTGCCATCTCCTCTGGCTCTGTAATTTCAAGATATCTTCCTGGATAAATGACATCTGTGTTAATATTGTCGCCATATTTTATTACTTTGCTTTTAAGGAACATTGAAGGAAAATAGCAAATGGATAAAAAATTTTGTGGTGATTTCGTAAAAAACAGGAAGGGGGGCGGAGGCAAGCCCCTTTGATGAGGAAAGAAAGGAAAAGATAAATAGAGGGAAGAGGAGGCGGGTTTGTAGCAAGCAGGCAGGAAGGTGGAGGAGGAAAGGCGGAACTATTATATATAGGATTAATTGTTAGTGAATATGGCAAGATATAAGCTATCGGTAGTAATTGAAAAGGATGAAGATGGCTATTTCGCTTTTTGTCCAGAATTGCAGGGATGCTA
>VBQI01000042.1:13665-13872 GCA_008297865.1 Thermoplasmata archaeon | reverse complement strand
TGTATTTGGGAGAAGAATTTACTATGGCAAATTGTAAGATAGCTCTAATCGTTTTTATGATAAAATATGGAATGATAAATCCTCAATGTTATGATGAGTTAGAAACATTAATCAAAACATTTTTCGACATTTGACAGTTCCCGCATCTGACTAAAATGCAATCTCTTTATTAGTGTGAACTCTCTTTTATTACAACAAAAAGAAACA
>VBQI01000042.1:1885-13631 GCA_008297865.1 Thermoplasmata archaeon | reverse complement strand
ATATGACTTTAAATAAGAAGAGATCATCCTTTTAGCTGGATTCAATATAAGGAATTTTGCATGCAATTTGAAAAATTGGGTCATCTACTGTTAATACCAAAAAAGTTAAATTCTCCCGCCACCCCTCTTTATATTTTTATACTATTAACATTTTATAAATGTGCATAAAGTAGGAGTAGCAAATCTGCCATTACATTATGGGAAAGCCCCAAGATGGCTTTTCAAAAGAATGGTGAAGCTTGCAGACGCAATAGCAGGCGTTATAATTTATGAATATAGCGAAGAAAAATTTTTGGAATTACTCTCCAATCCATATTGGTTTCAGAGCTTTTCTTGTGTGCTTGGCTATGACTGGCACTCATCAGGTACAACTACTGTAACTTGTGGTGCTTTGAGGGAAGCATTAAAAAATCATGGAATCGAAGTAGCTGGTGGAAAGGGAAAGGCAAAAAGAACTTTGCAAGAAATAGAGGAAAAAGCGAGGGAGATTGGAGGAGATGCAGAGAAAATAAAATATGCAAGCAGAATGTCTGCCAAAGTAGACAGCGCAGCCTTGCAAGACGGCTATAACTTATATCATCACGTCATCTTATTCAATTCTGAAGGTAAATGGGCAGTTATTCAGCAGGGTATGAATGTAGAAACAAAATATGCTCGTCGATATCATTGGATGTGGAAGATAAAAAATTTTGTTGAAGAACCTCATTCTGCTGTAGTTGGAAGAAAAGGAATTGCACTAAATATGACCGCAAGGGAAAGTGAGGAGGCAAGGAAAATAAGCTTAGATATTGCGAGAGAAAGAACAACACATCTGCAAAGACAATTTAAAGCAATAAAACCATGTCAGCAAACTTTAGATGGAAGTGTAGCTATGCTAAGTATGCCACGCGATATAAACTGGAATGCATTAAAACAAGTATATGAAATACAACCAAAGAATTATGAAGAAATGCTTGCAATAAAAGGAATTGGCTCTGCAACTGTAAGAGCTCTTGCTTATATCTCTGAATTGCTTTATGGTGCTCCCCCGTCATGGAAAGACCCTGTTAAATTTTCATTTGCAGTCGGAGGAAAAGATGGAGTGCCTTACCCCGTGGACAGAAAAGCAATGGATGAAGCTACTCATATTTTGCAACTCAGCTTAGAAGAAGCAAAGATTGGCAAAGATGAAAAAATGAAGGCAATAAAAAGATTAAAAAAGTTTATTCCACTTGCAGAATATGATAAAGAGAGATAAGATAATTGTTGAGCTTATTCTTTTATTTATAGTATTCTTACTTTTTTACACCTTCTCTTCCGAACTCTCTGGATTTTTTCATAATATGGAGAGTAGCTTTAACATCAAGCCGTTACAAGCTTTATTTTGGTTTTTATCCATACTTTTTAAGCTTTTTGGGAACTGGATTTTTTCATTTATAGCATATCTCATAGTCGGAGGGATAATTTATCTCATTGGGAGGAGGGAGTAGGGTATTACCCTAGGAAAATTGAATAGAAAGTAAACTTGCTTACATTACTTCTATTCCCTTCTTTATTTCTTTTTTCAAAACCCCTTTTCCAAGTTTTGATTCCATTTCCTTATAATAGTCCATCATTTCTTCATCAACAGATGGATGAATATTTTCCATTGCCTTCATAAAATGCTCTCTTCTTACCTCCTTTGCATTCTCATCTTCTCGCAATGCAATCATACCTGCTTCCCTGCAAATTGCCTCAATATCTGCGCCAACATAACCATCTGTCAAATCTGCAAGCTCTTCTAAATCAACATCATCAGCAAGGGGCATGTTTGCAGTATGTATTTTGAAAATTTCCATCCTTGCTTCTTTATCTGGAATGCCTACGAGAACAAGCTCATCAAATCTTCCTGGACGTAGTAAAGATGGATCAAGTATATCAGGACGATTGGTGGCACCTATAACAACGACGTCGCTCATTTGCTCCAAGCCATCAATAGAAGTTAGAAGTTGATTGACAACAGTTTCCGTTACCCTTGTTCCTTCATAGCCTCCTCTCCTTGGGGCTATCGCATCAATTTCGTCGAGGAACACAATTGAGGGGGCGGTTTGCTTTGCTTTTTTAAAAACCTCTCTTATTGCTTTCTCGCTCTCTCCAACCCATTTGCTAAATATTTCTGGCCCTTTTATAGATAAAAAGTTTGCCTCACTTTCTGTAGCTACAGCCTTTGCAAGTAATGTTTTGCCTGTGCCTGGTGGGCCATAAAGGAGTATGCCTTTTGGTGGGCGTATCCCCATTCTTTTGAATACTTTTGGATTTTTAAGTGGCCATTCTACAGCCTCTCTCAAGCGTTGCTTTACTTCATGCAAACCACCTATATCACTCCATTTTACTTTTGGGATTTCGATCAACACTTCTCTTAGGGCGGAAGGTTCTATAGCCTTTAGTGCTTCCTTAAAATCTTTCATTGTGACTACCATTTTTTCGAGTATTTCAGTTGGAATTGGCTTATCTAAATCTATCTCTGGCAGGTATCTGCGTAATGCATTCATTGCAGCTTCTCTCGCCAGAGCTGCTAAATCAGCGCCAACAAAACCATGGGTAATATCTGCAAGGCTATCTAAATCAACATCATCTGCCAAAGGCATTCCACGAGTATGAATTTGCAAAATTTCCTTTCTCCCGTTCCTGTCTGGAACACCTATCTCTATCTCCCTATCGAATCTGCCTGGACGACGCAAGGCAGGGTCTAAGGAATCTGGGCGATTTGTAGCGCCTATTACAATTAACTTTCCTCTTCCCTTTAATCCATCCATTAAAGTTAGGAGTTGAGAAACAACTCTTCTTTCCACCTCTCCATGAACTTCTTCACGTTTAGGAGCTATAGCGTCGATTTCATCAATGAAAATTATAGATGGTGCATTCTTCTCCGCTTCTTCAAATGTTTTCCTCAAATTTTCTTCACTCTGCCCATAAAATTTGCTCATTATTTCTGGCCCATTTATTGTGAAGAAACTTGCTCCAGATTCATTTGCAACAGCTCTCGCTATTAATGTTTTGCCTGTGCCTGGTGGGCCATGTAAAAGAACACCTTTTGGTGGATCGATGCCTAGTCTTTCAAAAAGTTCAGGATGCTTCAATGGAAGTTCAATCATTTCCCTTATTTTCATTATTTCTTCATGGAGGCCACCGATATCTTCATAGCTTATTTGTGGTAGCCTAAGCATTTCTTCCTTTATTGGCTCTTCTTTTACAACGACTTCAGTTTCTTCCCCAATAAGCACTATTCCTTTTGGCTCAGTTTTAACAACACCAAAAGGAAGGGAGTTACCAAAAAGTGCAATGCCAGGTACTACGATAGTATCACCTGTGGAAACCGGTCTTTTAAACAGCCCCCTCTTCACCAAGCTCTCTATTCCATGTCCAAATCTTATTGGTTGACTTTGTGAAATTGCTGGCGCAATAAGGACACGATGAGCTATTTTTGGTTCGGCTTTCCTTACAATTACCTTGTCTCCAATACTAACTCTTGCATTTTTCCTTGTAAGATTATCAATTCTAATTATGCCTTTTCCTTCATCAACTGGACGAGCTCTCCATACAATGGCTCCCGTTTTCCTCCCGCCTTCTATTTCAACAACATCTCCCGGCGAAACACCAAGTTGGAGGCGTGTTTCAGCATCTAGTCGAGCTCTTCCTGCTCCTACATCTTGGCTCAATCCTTCTGCAACTCTCAGCATGACTTCGCTCATTTTCCACCTGTTTTTATCATACCACACGTATATTAATTTCTTTTGCTTTGGATGACATGGAAGTTAATAGAATAACTTAAATACAAATTTTTTATTTCTCTTCAATGGAAAGAGCCGAAAAGGTTGCTGTGGTAATAGCAATTTTACTGCTTTCTATTGGCATTGTTTCTGCCTTATCTCTTCCAAAGCAAAAATTAGTGAACTATATAGAAGTAAATGGAAAGAAGCTTGGAATTGATGAAATTTTTGAGAAATGCTCAGAAAAAGAAGTGGAGGCAATGGGAGAAAACTACACAGGGGTATCATTAGCATGTATAATAAATTTAAGCGATATTGAAAATCCAGACGAGCATGAATATACAATCATAGGAGCAGATGATTATCAAAAAACGGTTTCATGGAAGGACATGCAAAAAGGAATATTGACAAAGGAAAAGAGAACAATTTTCCCTCATTTGAGAAAAGCTTTTTGGGTTGGAGATGTCATAAAAATAGAGGTGATGTAAATGAAGAAAATTATTATGGCAACAATTTTATTTGGCTCAATATGGGGGCTTTTAGAATGCTCTTTGGGAGATTGGCTTCATGAATATAATTTAAGTGTTGTTATGGCAAGCATTGCCATATTTCTTATGGCTTTAACCCGCCGTCACTTTGCACAGCCTGGAATGCAGTTAGGCATGGCTTTTATCGCCGCCATGCTTCGCCATTTTAATCCAATTGGTGGTTGTTTAGTGTGTGCCTCAATTGCTATATTCATTGAAGGAGTAGCTTTTGAGGTGATATGGCTGATTCCATGGCAAAAATATCAAAGTATGGTAATGAAAATGAGTATGGGTGTCATCTCTTTCTACACAATATATGCAGTTGGTTATATTGCTACGCAGATTCTTACGCCACTTTTAACTGCAAAATTTTACTTAAAAGATTTGATTGCAGTTATGCCTAAGATTCTCGCAGGCTCAACAATAGCAGGTATAATAGGAATTTTTGCTCTCCCATTTGCTTATCTTCCATTAAAAATTGAAATGGAAAAAAAACTCTATTATGGAACAAGCGTAGCAATAACGATTATTTGTTGGATAGCAGTTATTGCAGGAATATGAAAATTTTGTTTATTGGAAAAAAGGATAGCGGAAAAAGTAGCTTACTCTATGCATTGTTGAAGAATTGTAAATGTGGTGGAATACTCTGCCTCCCTGTTTTTGAAAACGGAAAGAAGATCGGAACAGATGCAATAGACATGTACAATAAGGAAAGAAAAATTTTTTCACGCCTTAAACAGATAGCAAATTTTGAAGGGATTGAAACGGAATACTATAAAATAAGCTTTGAGGGGATAAAATTTTGTATAAATGCAGTTGAAAAAGCTTTGGAAAAATGCAAGCTTATTGTAATTGATGAATTTGGTGTGCTTGAAAGAGACAAAAAAGGATTGTATAATGTCTTCAAAAAATCTCTTAAAAGCAAGAAAGATGTAATTGTGGTTATAAGGAAAGAATTGGAAGAAGAATTTTTAAAGGAATTTCCATATGAATTCGGAAAGATATACGTTGGTTTGGATTGCATATCACAAGGATTTAACGATACTTTTAAAAATCAAAATTTTTTATGACATCAGGGCTAGTGGTCTAGGGGTTATGACGTTGCCCTTACGAGGCAAAGGTCGCCGGTTCGAATCCGGCCTAGCCCATTTTCAAAAAACATATAATAATAGGATGCTTTACATATGATATGATTGTGGTTAATACAAAGGCATATAAAGAGGGCATTGGAAAAAACGCGGTTGAGCTTGCAAGAATAATGGAGAGGGTCGCTGAAAATTTTAAAATCGATATAGCAATTGCTGTTCAGCCTTCAGATATTTATATGATAGCTTCTCAAACTTCAATACCTGTCTTCTCACAGCACATTGATGCTATTAATTATGGAAGCCATACAGGTTGGATTTTGCCACATGCAATTAGAGAGGCAGGGGCAGTCGGAAGCCTACTAAACCATTCTGAACATAGAATGAAGATTGAAGATATAGCAGAAGCAATAAAAATTGCAAAAAATCTGGGATTAAAAACGATAGCATGCGCAAGTAATGTTGGCATAACAGAAGCAATTGCATGCCTCAGTCCAGATTATGTTGCTATTGAACCTCCAGAGTTGATAGGAGGAGATATTTCTGTTACAAAAGCAAAGCCAAGCATAGTTAGGGATGCAGTTGATGCAGTTAAAAAAATAAATGAAAGAGTTAAGGTGTTATGTGGAGCAGGCATCAAAGATGGAAATGATGTTGCTAAAGCAGTTGAACTCGGAGCAGATGGCATACTCGTGGCAAGTGGTATCGTTAAAGCAAAGGATAGAGAAAAAGTGCTAAATGAAATGGCTGAAGCAATGAAATGAAAATGAAGAAACCGTATGTTGTTGTGAATTGCGCTTCCTCCATAGATGGTAAAATAGCGTTGCCAGGAAAGAAACCATTGAAGATATCAAACGAAGAAGATGTAGCCAGAGTTCACAAGCTTCGAAATGAATGCGATGCTATATTAGTAGGAATAGAAACGATTCTTGCAGACAACCCAAAGCTAACAGTAAAGGCAAAATATGTTGATAAAGTAAGACAACCAATAAGAATTGTGCTTGATAGCGAGCTTCGCATACCAGAGGATGCAGAGGTAAT
The DNA here is from genome assembly GCA_008297865.1 of Thermoplasmata archaeon. Taxonomy (GTDB): domain Archaea; phylum Thermoplasmatota; class E2; order UBA202; family JdFR-43; genus VBQI01. Next base: position 7,250 of record VBQI01000042.1, on the reverse strand, counting down.
GAAACCAAATGCTAAAACAATTATAGTTACGACATGCAAAGAATTTAAAAAAGGTCATGTTGAAGTAATAAAATGTGGGAATGACAAAGTCGACTTGAAGAGACTGATGGAAATTTTATATGACAGAGGGATAAAAAAACTGCTTGTTGAAGGAGGTTCAACAGTCATATGGGAATTTTTGGAAAATAAGCTTGTCGATGAAATGATGGTGTTTTATTCCCCTATCATTATTGGGAACAATGCTCCAACCATAGCGGGGGGAGAAGGGGCAAAAAGCGAGGAAGAATTAATAAAAATGGAAATAAAAAGTATAGAAAGAATTGGAAATGGTTGTTTGGTGAAATTCATTCCGAAATAGCAAGCTTTATCCAAAAATATGAATTATAAGCCTTCTTTTTCTCGCTCTTATATCGCATTCTACAAATACAATCTGTTGCCATGTTCCAAGCACAAGACGTCCTTGCTCAACTGGCACAGTTAAGCTTGGCCCTATAATGCTCGCTCTAACATGGCTATGACCATTGCCATCATGCCATCTTTCCTCATGTTTATAATAAGCATTCTTAGGCGCTATCTTTTCCAAGGCATTTGGCAAATCATATAACAAGCCATCCTCATATTCTATCGTTGTTATTGCTCCAGTTGAGCCAGGACAAAAAATGCATGCTACTCCATCCTTTATTCCACTTTTTTCAACGATTTTCTGCACTTCATAAGTTATATCAACAATATCCATCTCTCCTCTCGTTTCTAAATTTATAACATCTTTGTAGAGCATAGAAAGGAAAGGAAAAGAAGAAAATAAATTTTCTGTGCTCAGCTTGCATATCCTCCAATCTTTAGGCTTGGATCACCAAGCAGAATCCATTCTTCAACAGTTTTTGCGTCTATGGCAGAGTTGCTACCTGCTGGCGTATTCCAGTCGATTGGATATGTTTTAAGATAGCCAGCTATGACTTTTCCCCATATTTCACCTAGCACATCTGTTCCATTCATCCCATATTCCCAGAAGAAATGGGTATCGAGCCATTCTGTAGCTTCTCCCTCAAAATTCTTATCCTCTTTGGTGTAACCCAAGCCAGAATAACCAAGTGTTGCTATGCTCCCTCCGTCTATCTTTCTAGTCATCCACCAGCTCCAGCAGGCGGGAGCTGTTTCCCCCTTCCATATGTATTCAATCCATTCACCAATGCCTTTGTAAAATTTCAGAAGATTAAACATTGTAATGTTAAACTGACTGTTATGACAACCACCGACAACGCATACAGGATACATCCCCTCATTCTTGAGTTTAGGCATTTGCCATACTGTAAGTCCGTCAACCCATTCTGTGCTGTTCGGAGCATGCGTTGCCCAGCTCATTGGTGAGCCATGTCCATCAAAGAAAACGAAGCCACATCCTTGGCTTATTGCTTCAATAACATCTTCTGGGCCTGTAAATGTGCCGAGAGAAGTCCATAACTTTATTGGTTCAAAACCTGGCATCCAGTTTATGGCACGCTGGGTGCCTTCTTCTCCTTCATATCCTTTCCAGCTTGAATTTAGAACTTCTGGATATGTATCGCCTGCAATGCAAACAAATTTCTTGAACCACTCTGCTCCATGAGTAGTGGTTTCGTATTCTATAGTCTTTGATACCATTATTTCAACTTCAAATGCATTTCTGCATGCCCATCTACCAACATAAACATCTGGAACTAAATCAATTGGTGAATCTTCAGCTTTATTTCCTTTCCATTCTGCAAAAATACCATTGCCATTGCTGTCCCAACTTGAGAAATTTCCATTGGCATCATAAATATCCGCAAAATAGAGATCACTTAAATATTTCGCCTCCCAATTACTTTTATCATCTAAGTAAGCATATCTTACTGGCACATACCAGCTTTCTTTTAAGCCCGGTCTTCTTCCGCCAACAAGCAAAACATATTTTATATGCCATTCATCATACGCATTTTTTATGAAGTATTTTACTTTCTCAGCATCGTCCCTTCCCTGCACGTCAAAATACTTTCCTCCATAAATTTCTTCAATGGTTACAATTACTGTTTTCACATTATACTTTTCCTTATGCGCCTTAAATGGAATAAGAGGTTCATAAAACTGGCTTGGACATATAATAAGCAAGTCATATTCATCAATTGCTTCTTCAGCAACAGTGCTTATTTTCTCTCCTTTTTCCATTTCCTCAACGCCAGCAAAAGAAGGAATCATTAAAATTCCACATACAATGACTGCAACTATGCTTTTCATAATGTTAAATAGAAAGTCCATTTAAATTTTTATGGTTAAAAGGTTCTGGTAAGTTAAGGGTTGTTAAATTTGGGTTGATTTGGAATGGCCCAGTATATTTGTTTGCAAATCATTTGAAATTTTAAGATTTTTGATCTAGATTTATAAAAACTTATTTTATATAAAATATCATATTTATCATAATTATCATAAAATGAAAAGGTAGAGAAAAAATTGAGAGCGATTTGCATTAAGAATTGTTTATTATATGTATGAGACACGATTTGAAGTGGATTAAAGAAATTATGGATGCATATTTTCAGGAAAAGCATCTCATGCAGTAATCAAGCTACTCTATGTTCTCTTCGCAAAAATAATTGAATGGCAGGTGAAGAAGTATAAAGTCTTTAATAATTATAGAACAAAGGATTTACTGAAATCGCATACATGAAATTCATATTTTATTTTCCCATCTATTTTGCATACACCAAAATAAATATTATTATATGGAATAGGATCCTTTTCCCAGTTTTCACATTCACCGCATATTTTTGAACTATTTTTTAAAATCATCTTATTCGTATACGCCCCCCTTTTCATAGATAACCAAAAATTCCTATTTTTTAAAGAATTTGTGCATTGTATTTTACATTTAATAGCCAACTTTCATTTTTTGTCAATTTTCGTTTACAGTTGAAAATATGTTATTCTTCCATTAATATTAGAAAGGACTGAATCTAACATTTTGACTAAGCTTGCCCCACGAGTAGTTAGAGAATAAAATTTATTTTTCTTTTCAATCAATTCTTTTTCAATAAGTTTTTTCAAATGAAATGCGAGTTTCGATGAATGTCTGATTTTCAATTCCTTCATTATCTGAGTATATGTTAAAGGATGATTATATAACAGTTGTAATATTCCTCTCCTTATAGCATTCTTACATGCCCCCAGTAATTCCTCGATTGGTAGAATGGCTTGTATTTCATTCAGTAATATTCTTTCCTCTGCTGAACCATATGCCATAATAAGGCTGAGTGGTTTATTTCTTGTGATTTCATATATCTTATGCAAATAATTAACAGTTTCCTTCCTTCCGTATGTATTTAGAAGATATTTTATCCCTGAATGGATAACTGTTCCTGCGAATTTCTCCATCACATTTATCACGTTTGCAGGGGTTGTTTTTTTAAGCCATATGCTCTCATTAGCACTAATTCCATATTTCCTTTTAAAGTCCTCGGGATTGATATCTGTGACGAGCAATACATTGCCCTTTACATAATCTTTTAATGCGGGCTTTGTTTTCTCTTTCCCAATTTTATTAAGCAGTATTATAAGCTCTTCAGGTTCAAATGGCTTTTGAATATAGTCTACAGCTCCAAGTTTCATTGCTTCAACAGCACTTTCAATTTCCCCATATCCAGTAACAATTATGAATTGTGTATCCATATTTTTATTATGAGCCCATCTGAGTATTTCTATTCCAGGCATGTCTGGCATCTTTAGATCGAGGATAACTGCAAAATATTCATTTGCACCTAACAATCTTAAAGCTTTTTTTCCTCCATCTGCCACGTCTACATCAAAACCCTTTAGCATTAGATATTTTTTTATTTGCTTGAGGAATGTATGATTATCATCCACTACAAGCAATTTCATTTCTTCACCTTATGTAATAATATACTGACTTCAGTTCCCTTTCCTTTCTCACTTTCTATACTTATTTTTCCTCCATGCTGTTTTATTATCCAGTTGGCTATGAAAAGTCCCAAACCACTTCCTTCGCCGAGAGGACGGGTAGTAAAGAAAGGTTTCATTGCATCTTTCTGCACGTTTTTATCCATCCCAACACCATTGTCTATGATTTTTATCTCAACTTCCTCTTCTTTTTCTCTTTCTATTAAATCTATTATAACATAATGAGTGTCCTTTTTATCATCCTTCGCCATGACGGCATTCTTTATTATATTAACAAAACACTGGAGCAAACGTTGCTCATCTCCCAACACCTTATGTGAATCTACCCTGTTCTGTATAATAATATCATTTGTATCACATATTTTCTTAACTCTTTCTATTGCGCTCTCTACAACGTTTTTAATATCAATTTCTCCCCATTCTATTTTCCCCATTCTCGAAAAGCTGAGGATTTCCTTAATAATAGAAGATGCATTCTTTACTTCTTCCTTAATAATTCGAATCTCTTCCTCATGCTCTTCTCCTATTTTAGATGCCAAGTATTCAGCTGTGATGGCAATATTGGCAAGAGGGGTATTCAGCTCATGTGCCACCACTGCTGCCAGCCTGCCTAAGGAAGCCATTTTTAGATGCTCCATGAGTTTTTCTTGCATCTGCTTCATTTCTGTAATATCTATCCCCAATGCAACTAAACCAATTGGCCTCCCCTCTTCGTCTATCAAATTTTTTGAATGCCACGATATTATTTTCTTTTTCCCATCCTTCGCTCTTATCTCTGTTTCAAAATTTTCTACTACATCTCCTTCCTTGATCATTGCCATTTCCTTGCTAAAAATTTTTTTTCTATATTCTTCGTCTGGATAAAGCCATTCCCATATTTTGGCATGCCCTACCACTTCTTCCTTTGTATATCCACTTATTTCTTCAGCTGCTTTATTCCATATAACAATATTGCCTTCTTCATCTAACACATCAAGCCATACATTTGCATTTTCTATAATGCTTTCTAAATATTGATTTAATTTTCTAACTTCTTTTTCAGTCTCCTTTATTTTTGTAATATCCGTAACTATACATAGCATAGCTTCCTCATCTTCATAGGGTATAACGGTAGCATTCACCAATATTTCTTTTCTTCCGCCGTGTCCATCAACTATTGCGCATTCGCACAATGATGTTCCTCCGTTAGTTAGCAGTTCTATATATATTTTCCTTGCTTTTTCTCTTTCTTCAGGCACGACCAAATTCAGGAAACTGAATTGTGGAGAATATAATTCCTCCCTACTATACCCTGTAATCTCCTCAGTCTTTTTATTTGCATATACTATCTTTCCCTTTTTATCTATAAAAATGGCATTAGGTGAATTCTCCGCTAAAATTCTAAATTTTTTCTCACTTTGTGCTAAGGCATCCATTGCCTTCTTTCTTTCAGTAA
>VBQI01000042.1:0-1876 GCA_008297865.1 Thermoplasmata archaeon | reverse complement strand
ACCCCTATACCCAATGAGATTGTTATTATCATCTAATATTGGGACCCCACTTGTAATTAGCCACCTCTCTTCCCCATTTTTATGGATATTCCTATTTATGAAATCTCTAAATGGTTTTTTATCTTCAAATATCCTAAATGCTTCTTCCTTTAATTTTTCCCTGTCTTCTGGATGAAATAGGTCATGGAAATGTTTTTTGCCAACTATTTCTTCTGGCTTATATCCGAGCGTTTTTTCCACAGCTGGACTGGCATATGTATATAAGCCTTCTGAATCAACTTCCCATATCCACTCATTTGCATTTTCAACAACTTGTCTAAATCTTTCCTCACTCTCTTTTAATGCTTTTTCCGCCTTTATTTGCTCTGTAATATCTCTTATAAAAGTAGCAATTTGTCTCACTTCTCTATCTTCATCAAAAATTGGATATAAATACTGGTCAAACCATCTATCATTTCGACGATCAATAAATTTGATTGGTTTCTTAGTTTTCTTGGCTTCCAGAGCCTTGGCAAGTCTCTTTCTATATATTTCAGAAGGGAGGTAATTTTTTAGATTACTACCAATTATTTCTTCCTTCTTTTTACCGAGATGTTTTGCCATCGCATCATTCACATCAATAATTGTTCCGTCTTCCTCAGCTATTATAACCATATCATGTGTAGCATTTAATACCATCTGTGCCAATCTTTCACTTTTTCTTGCTTCTTTTTCTTTTTCAATTAATTCTGTTATATCATGGAAATTAAACACAATTCCTTTAACTGCAGGTAGATGGAGCAAATTTCTTCCTGTCGTTCTCACGATTCTCCATTTTCCATTCTTATCACAAATACGGAATGTTGCTGAAACTAACTTATTTGGATTTGATAAAATCTCCTTTTTCTTTTTCATAATAATATGCAAATCTTGAGGATGCACAAATTCTATTATTTTTCTTCCAACAACTTCCTCTGGCATATAATCGAATGCATTTTTTACTGATGGAGTGATATACTGAATGATTCCTTCTTCATCAATAACCACAATAATATCTGAGCTGTATTCAACCAATGAATGGAAATATTCCTTACTTCTCTCTATTTCTTCTTTTATTTCCCTATAACTAACAATGTCTGCTATCCTAATTGAAATGCGATGAAGTAATTCTATTTCTTCTTTCAAAAATGGGCCTATATCCTCCGCAGGCGTTTCCTTTAAGTATCCAATTTCTAAAATACCTTCTTTTCTTCCATTTATTACTATATCCTCCTCGCACTTCCATTTTGTTGCTCTATAGTTGTTAGAACGATATTCTTTCTCCATAAACAAAATCCTGCTGTATGCAAGTTCTGCATGTTGCAAAGCCATCGGGATTATATTTACAATTTCCCGAAACATTTCATCAAGTGAAACATTTTTTCCTGCAATTTTTTCAATCATATATAAACAACTCAATCCTTTTATCATTTCTTTTAAATTATGAACTACATTCTGTATGCTTTCCTTTGCAATGTCATAGAACCCTATGAGAATTATTTCTTTTCCTTTATGATGCTTGCCAGAAACCATTGCATTAACAGTTATAACATCTCCACTTACTCTTACAATCCCTCCCCTCAACATAACCGAGATTTTTTTCTTCTTTCTCAATTTGCATAGAATTTTGTTCATTTCCTCCCTAAAATCGTGTGTTATGAAATGGGTCCAATCTTTTCCCATTAATTCTTGTTTATTACTGGCTCCAAAAATTTTCGTTGCGGTTTCATTTACTCCCACAATTTTATCATCTATAAGCATAATGGCTCCATGAGGTATTAAAGTGACATTCTCCCCACCATAAATGGTGGGGCTTCTACAGAGGAGCAGGAGCAGGCACATCGAAATCATTGAGGGA
>VBQI01000041.1 GCA_008297865.1 Thermoplasmata archaeon | reverse complement strand
TTTCTTCGATTTCTTCATCCCATTTCTCCAGAAAATCTAAACTGAAAAGAATCTCACCTCTTCTTATCAAATGCTCATTATATTCTCTCCAATTCCTTTTTTCTGGCATCCTATCCCCTGCTAGGGATGTTGCCAGAAAATATAAGAATTACGTTTTATGCCACAAAGCAAATATTAAAAATTCTTTGTTCATTAATAATTGAGATGTGCAAACTCTCCCATTATGGAAACTGTGATGAGGAAACGAAGAACGAAGAATATTGCATATTTCACAAGCCGAACAAAAATGAGGAGGAGGCAAGAGAATTTTATGAAAAATTTTTGAGGAGGTTTAAACATCATAAGGAAAAAATTGAAGACGAACTCAGTGAAAAGAGGACAAGATATGTTTTTGAAGAAGATTTGGATTGTAAAGGATTTGTTTTTCCTGAAATTAGGGAGCATGCGGGGTTTATTTTTTGGAATGCCAAATTCTTAGGGAATAATGAGTTTTCAGGAGCTGTATTTGAAGGGCCAATCATGTTTACGGGATCTGTATTTGAAGGAAGCGTTGATTTTTCAGGAACAATTTTCAAGGATGATGTAATGTTTTATGAAGCACTTTTTAACGGACATGTAACTTTTGGGAAGTCACTAGATAAATCAGGTATCACAATATTTGAAAAAAGTGCTTTATTTGATAAGACAATATTTAGAAAGGGGGTTTGGTTCAACGCAGAGCTTAATAATGCTTCTTTTGTTGAGACAATCTTTGAAGGAAATGTTTCTTTTGGAGATTCACTCTCTGCAACGATATTTAAGAAAGGGGTAACATTTGAGCGAGCAATATTCAAAAAGAATGTAATATTCGGAGCAACTTTTAGAGGGTTCGTTAGCTTTATAGGGACAACATTTGAAGGAATTACAGATTTTTCAATAAAAAATGAAAAATACAAATTTTATGATGAAATGAGTTTTTTATTTGCAACTTTTAAACGAGGAATAATCATGGATATCCCATCAGAATGGTTTAAACTCCCTCATGCAGAAACAGAGGCAAGAAGAGTCCAAAGAATATGTTATGAAAAGGAGGGAAAAAGAGACGATGCAGACAGAATGTTCCTGCTGGAGAAGAGAGCACTGAGAAGAGCAAGAAGAATGGATGCAAAGGAAAAGAGCAGAATAAAATACATATATGAATGCATTCGTTCCTTTGTGGAATTTTTAATCGCCGATTTAACATGCAAATACGGCACAAGCTGGAGAAGAGCAATTCTTTTATGGACTGGTGTTGTTTTAGCCATGTTTCCATTCCTTTATTTCATTTCTAACGGCGTGAAAGTTGGCTCTTTCCTTAATTATTTTTACTTCAGCATTGTTACTGCCACAACTCTGGGCTATGGTGATTTTCACCCTGTAGGGTGGGGAAAAGCCCTTGCATCCATGGAGGCAATATTCGGCACATTCATGTGGGCTGTCTTTATTGCCGTTTTCGCAAGAAAATACATGAGATGAAGTTGATTAAGGTCTCAGCCTCTTCCTATCTCTCGGAAATAGAATGCATTCTCTTATGTTTTTTAAATTGAGGAAACGCATGAGAAATCGTTCTATTCCATAGCCGAATCCGCCATGAGGTGGCATGCCGTAGCGAAAAGCTTTGAGATAATCTTCGAAATTCTCCGTTTTCATGCCAAGCTCATTCATTCTCTGAACCAGTAAGCTGTAATCGTGGATTCGCTGTGCACCAGATGCAATTTCCATTCCTTTGTATTCTAAATCGAATGCTCTTGCATATTTGCCAGAAGGCATTGCATAAAATGGTTTTGCTTCTAACGGAAAATCTTTTATGAAATAAAGTTCATAGTCGAGATGCTTGGCAAGTAAATTTTCTTCATCTGTTCCCAAGTCATCTCCCCATTTGAAATCTATTTCTTTCTGCAAAATTTCAACGACTTCATCATATGAAATGCGAGGATATGGCAATGACGGTAAATCAACTTCTACATGCAATGCATCAAGTTCCTCGCTATTTTCATCCAAAATTTTCTGTATTGCATAATCTGTCAACTCCTCTGCAACTTTCATCACATCTTCCTCACTTTCAATGAAAGCCATTTCTATATCAATGGCAGTGGATTCGTTGAGATGGCGCGATGTGTCATGCTCTTCAGCCCTGAAATACCAGGCAATTTCATAAACTCTATCCAAGCCAGAAGCCATGAGCATTTGCTTGTATAGTTGAGGTGACTGCACAAGAAATGCGTCTCTGCCAAAATAATCTATTTTGAAGACTTCAGTTCCTCCTTCTGATGATGAAGCAGAAATTTTTGGAGTATGAACTTCTACAAATCCTTTCTTTCTCAAGAAATCTGAAGCATAATGAATAAATGAATGTCTTATCATAAAAATTGCCTTAACCTCGTCTCTCCTCAGATCTATAATTCTGTTATCTAGGCGGGTGTCGAAATCAACATTTACTTTATCTATGACACCCATTGGAAGAGGTGTTTCTGCCTTAGCCAGCACTTCCATTTCTTCAAGTAAAAGTTCCCATCCATTCATTACCTTACTATTTTGCTGACATATTCCATATGCAGAAATAACGCTCTCTCTTGTTAATGAAACTATTTCTTTAAACAATTCTGGATTTTGCTTTTTTATTGCAGTGATTTGCATTCTTCCTGCTCTATCTCTGAGAATGATGAAGGCTATTCCTCCTAAATTGCGGATGTCCTCAATCCACCCTGCTATTCTTATCTTTTTTCCATAATCTTTTTTGCTCACTTCATTGCTATAATGACTTCGAAGCATAAACGTGATATCTGGCTACATTATATTTTTTGTGGCCAACTACAATATTCCTATTTCTCTATGCTTATCTGCTATTTTTTCAGCCAGTCTTTCTAATGCTTCAAAATCTCTTTCCTTAGGATATCCTTTTGCTATAACTGGCTCAATAAGCTCTGCCTCTAAATTACTCATCATGCTTTTAACCTGCTCCATCATTTTTCCTCCCCAACCATACGAGCCAATTAACGAAACAAATCTAGTTTTCGGTCTTAAAGCGTTTGCGAGATATGCAGCATATAAAGCTAAAGGGTGCATACCTGCAAGCACTGTTGGCGTTGCTACAACAAGCGTGGCTGCATCCACTAAAGACATTGCCAACTCGCCAATATCTGTCACTGTTAAGTTGAATGGAAATACATCTATGCCTCTTTTTGCAAGTGCTTCCACAAAATGTTCCACCATCTTTTTAACGCTTCCATGCATTGAAACATATGCTATGATAGCTTCGTTTTTAACATCTTCAGAAATCCATTCCTTGTAGGCATTCAGAATAAATTCTGGATTTTTATAAACTGGTCCATGGCTTGGAGCAATCATTTTTATGTCGAGCTTTCCAATTTTTTTCATATGCTGTCTTATTTTATTTCGGAATGGCATCATTATCTCTGCATAATATCGCTTCGCAGCATTGTATAACTTCTCATTCTCAGAAAAAATGTTGCTTACTGCAAGATGAGAGCCAAATAAATCGCACGGGAACAGTATTCTGTCTTCCTTCAGATAGGTAAGCATTGTCTCTGGCCAATGGACCCATGGAGCCATAATAAATTGCAAAGTTTTCTCTCCAAGAGAAATCTCATCTCCTTCATCTACTACCATAAATCTTTCTTGGGGCAAAAGAAGTAAGTCTATCAAAAATTGCTTACATCTTTCATTTGTTACAACTTTTGCCATGGGATATTTTTCAAGCAACCTTGGCAACGCTCCAGAATGATCTTGCTCGGCATGGTTGGCCATGATGTAATCGATGCTTTCCACCTCAAGCTCTTCAAGATTTTTTATCAATTCTTCTTCCTTTGAAGGATCAACAGTATCTATCAATGCTGTTTTTTCTCCTCCTTTTATTAGATAGGCATTATAGCTTGTTCCATCTGGCAAAGGAATTAGCTCATCAAAAAGTCGGCGATCCCAGTGCATTGCTCCAACAAAATACACATCTTTTACAATTTCAACAATCATGATGAATATTATGTTGTTAAATTTAAAGATAACTATAGCATATGATAGATGACATATGGACAATTAGATTAACCTTTATTGAATCCATCTAAAATTGAATCCTATAACCTCGAGAGCATTATTGACAGTTATCTCCACCATTGCTTTTTGAATGTTCTGGCATATTCTGGAATTATTCCATTTTCTCCCCAATATATATGACTGCTCTCATAATACATCTCGCATATGGTAGAGATTTCATAGAGATTTTCTTCCAACTTTTTTACATAATTTATTTCTATTTTGCCAAGAGAATATCGTGATTCCGAGTTCCACCAGGTAATTTCTTTATTATTTTTTCTCATCTTTTCATTTTGTTCAATCTTTTCATTTTGTTCGTTTACAGTGTCCAGCTACAATCATGTTTTGGGGCACGTGAAGCTGAATATTTAATGAGTAAAGTGAACTGCATACACATACAGCAAATAAGAATATTAAGATACTTGCAGTTACTCTAAATTATAAAACAAAAGAGAGAATCAAGGAAGAGAATAGTAGCATCTTTTTGGCACTATTAGTTTGCCTTCTTCCTTCAACTTCTTTACTATTTTTGACACTTCCTTTTTATCAATGCCCGTCATCTCCGCAACATCGCCAGGGCGCAAAGGCTTGCCCGCCTTTTTAAATGCTTCCAATACCTTCTTCTCATTTTCCTCCATTTCCTCACCTCCTAAAATTTTTCATATTTTTCTTTCGACGCACCACATATCGGACATCTATCTGGTGGAATACCCACATGGGTATATCCGCAGATAGGGCAAATGTAAATTTCATTTATTTGCATATCGTTGCCATTTTCAACAGCTTGCCTTGCTTTTTGATATAACTCAGCATGTATTTTCTCTGCTTCTAAAGCATAGTAAAAAGCGAGCTGGGCACCTTTTTCTTCCTGCATTTTTGCTATTGCATCATATGAAGGATATATTTCATTTACTTCAAATATCTCTCCCTCCATTGCAGAATACAGGTTATCTTTAGTTTCCTTTATCATTTCAAGATTTGTTGCATGATTTGTTGCCTGAACTTGCTCAGCAAATGCAATTGCTTTAAAAAGCCTAGCCACATTTTTGTATCCTTCTTTTTCCGCCATCTGGCTGAATATCAGATACTTCATATGTGCCATTGATTCGCCAGTAAAGGCGTCATTTAATGCCTTTTTCGTCATCTCTCTCATAATTTCCACCCTATATCTTTCCAACCAATTCAAGGCTAACTTTCAGGGTTTCCTTTCCCGGCTCCCAGCTTGCAGGGCATACCTCGCCAGGATGCTCTCTTACATATTTGGAAGCCTGCAATTTTCTCAAAATTTCCTTTGCACTTCTCCCAATGCTGTTATCATGCAATTCCATTGCCACAATTTTACCTTCTGGATTTACAATGAAAGTTGCTCTCGTTGAAACACCTTCCTCTTCAATATAAGTTCCAAAAGCTTTGCATAGTTTGGCGGCGGGGTCAGCAACCATTGGAAATTTAATTTTGCTTATGGCTTTCGATACATCATGCCATGCTTTGTGTACATATGCTGTGTCGGTGCTCACGCTAATTACTTCAGCATCGTTCTTTTTGAATTCATCATAATATTCTGCAAGCTCTTCCAGTTCTGTTGGGCAAACAAAAGTGAAGTCTGCTGGATAAAAAGCAATGACAAGCCACTTGCCTCTGAAATCATTTAGGCGAAGTTTTTTATCTCCCCCTCATGATATGCTTCAAGTTCAAAATCTGGAATTTCTTCTCCCACTTTCATTTTATCCCTTTGCCCATAGCCCATGAATGGTGCAATATTCTCTCGCTTCTTTAACATCTTCTACATCAAATTCAGTCTCTGGCTTTTGCCCTGGCTTCAAATATTTCCTCAAAATTCCGCCATCTGTGGTTATAACCTCTATCATTTCTATGAAATGCCCTTCTTCCATAGGATGTGGCACACTACCAACTTTAACCTTTGTCTTTCCGTCTTCTTTTTCCACCAGTGGCAAATGTTTTTCATATCCCTGTTCCTCCTTTTTAGCTTCCATTAATTTCATTGGTTGTCCACAGCAAACAAGCTGTCCAGCACCTCCATGCAGAACTTCTATAACATTTCCGCATATTTCGCATTTATATATTTCATATCTCTCTGCCATTTAATCTCCTCCCAAAATTTCATTAACTTCTTCTTCTCCTTTTTTCAACTCTTCTACCTGCTCGGCATCCAATTTAAGGAGTAAGGTTTGGAATTCACCTACATGGGTTTTCTCTTCCTTGGCAATATCAAGCAATATTGCTTTTAAATTTTCATCGTTTGTCAGGCCCGCCATCTGCTCATATAAGTTTATAGCATCGAGTTCAGCAATTATTGCTACCCTAAGTATCTCCTTATCAATATTTTTTCCATCAATCTTCTCCAGCATTATGGGAATTTTAGACATCATTTTGTCACCTCCGCCGTAAATGTGCGCTGCCCAAGCTCTCTATCAAGCATTAGTATACCTCTTCCTTCCTCTCCAATGAATTTTAGCTGTTGCCTTATTTCGTCAGCGCTTGCCTCTTCCTCAACCTGTTCAGCAACAAACCATTGAAGCATGTTGTATGTTGCATGGTCTTTTTCCTCTATAGCCATGTTAACTAAGTTGTTTATCATATTTGTCACATTTACCTCATGCTTATATGTTGCTTCAAATACATCTAAAGGCGAGTTCCATTCTGTAGGCGGCTTCTCTATTGCTTCAAGCTTCACTCTTCTGCCTCTCTCATTTATATAATCAAAGAATTTCATTGCATGCATAAGCTCTTCCTGAGCCTGAATACGCATCCAATTTGCAAAGCCCTTCAGATTCACTGATTCAAAATATGCCCCCATAGAAAGATAAAGATAGGCAGAATAAAGTTCAGCATTCACCTGCTTGTTTAAAGCTTCCAGCATTCTTTCTGACAGCATTTTATCCCTCCACCTTTCTATGGCAGAACCACCAGTCATAACATTCAATTTCTCCTCTTTCCTTTGCCTCCTGTCTTTCTTTAATTGCATCCTTTGTGCCAGCCGGCGGGATTATAACATTGCTTCCAACAAGTTCATTTTCTGGCCATTTATGGGGCAAGGCAACGCCATGCTTATCACTTATTTGCAATGCCTTTAAAGCTCTCAAAATTTCGTCAACATCTCTGCCAACTTCGGCAGGATAATAAATTATTGCCCTTATCGTCGCCTGTGGATCTACAATAAAAACTGCTCTTGCTGTTATCGTCGCCCCAGAAGGAATCATTCCAAGTTTCTCTGCCAAGTCGCCGCGATCATCAGCTATTACAGGAAATTCTATTTCTATGCCAAGCTTTTCCTTAATCCATTCCATCCACTTTAAATGGCTGAATACTTGGTCAACGCTTAAGCCTATAAGCTCTGCTCCCAATTCCTTAAATTTTTCGTATCTTGTTTGAAATGCATAAAATTCTGTTGTGCACACTGGCGTAAAGTCAGCTGGATGGCTGAACAAGACAAACCACTTGCCTTTAAATGCATTTGGCAACTTCATTTTTCCATGTGTAGTATTTACTTCCGCTTCCGGAAATTTTTCTCCAATTACAACCATTTTCTCACCTCAAACCTATATGTGGTTCGAATATTTAAATTTTTTGTTCGATTTCTTTAAAATTTTTTACGATTAAATAAACAAAAGATTATCATTACGAAATAATGATATACTATTACAAAAAAGAATTGATGTAGCAATGATATAACAACCGCAATTCACGACTTGATGCGCTTCCTTGTAACCAATATTATGACGGCTCCAATAAGTAAAAGGATTTCGAATCCCGGTATTTTCTTCTTCTCTTTTTGCAAAAATATATGCTCATCCCACATACCATCGTTATCCTTATCGATATCCAGTCTTATTTTTCCCTTGCTTATATCTTCCCATGATTCGGGAGCGATACGATGCCTCTCTCCTTTCCCTATCGAAACAACTTTGCTCTGGAATTTTTGTTTTTCTTTTCCAACCACCTCTATTTTCACATCATAATTTGTCTTTGTATCGTTGTTAAAAATAGTTACGGCGTTACCATCAGAATCTGTTTGGAACATTATGCCTCCTTTGCCCCCCGTTTTTATATTAATAGAAAATATTTTTCCAGATTCATTATTTTCTTTAATCATTTTATAACCAAATTTCTTTGAATCATGTGCCAAAAATTCTATTGAGAAATTCTTGGGATATATGCTTATTCTGTCTGAAGAATTTTTAAATGTATCTGCAATTATACCATTCATCATACTCATAGAAGGCATAGAATAAAAAGTATAGTTTCCGGAGTCTGCGCCAACAACACTGAAATGATAGGAATTATTGGTAGATGCACAACCCAACAAAAATTCTTGCTCATTGCCCATGGATGGCATTAAAAAGCAATCCCTTATACCAGTTTCACCAGTATTTATTTCTCCCTCCGGTGTAAACATTGTTTTTCCTTCCTCATCTGTCACTTGGCTTATATTAGCAGTTCCTCCAAATATCAACCCAAATAATGAGGCAGTTCCAAGAATAGACAGTTCTGGAATATCTAATGCTCCTGGCAAATTCGGATCGCCATGTAAAATTTTCCACGGAACAGCATATATTTTCCCATTTTTCCATACTATTTTTTTAGTTTTATTACCTTCCTTCTCATAACCCATGAAAAATGTCCATGAATTATCCTTACTTAAGTCAACATATATTGAACTGTTGCTGTCGCTTTCCTCCTTATAATTGAAGGGTTTATTTGGATCATAAACCCTTATCAATGCCCTTCCATCTGGCAAATATTCTATTGCATATGGAACCACAGCATGTCCATGATGATGATAACTCATGCAAATAAGCAAAGGATCGGGATTTTTACTGCTCTCCAAATCATCAACATAATCTTCAACGGCATCAACAACAGCTTTTGCCCATTCTCCATAATTCCAAGTAACTTCCAATGCACATACTCTTATAAATTCCATGCTAATCTGCCACCAGTGTTGCTTCTCTATATATTCATCCAATGCTTCATCTGGTTGACATAAATCCCAATTCCTTTCTTCTGCATGCGGTAAATTTGGATATTCTTCAAAGCATGTTCTTGCATAGTCTTCTGCAATATTATTTGCTGTCATGCACATCCCAAAGCACATTCCCTTTGACATTTTTCCACTTCCAAAACCCCAAATTGTTGCAGGTATAGGGCGGGGCAGATGAACATCTCCAAAGAAACAGCATTCCCAATTCCCAAAGAAATCGACAAAATCTTCCCATGAAATGCCATCTGTATGAAAGTTACCAAAGCTGAAGCCTCTATCTCTCCTGAACATATATCTATGTATTGGAAATTCTTGGACTGCGGTAGCTTCATTTCCATCTATGGAAAAGGTTACAGTAATGTTGCCAATAATGGTTGATTCCCCTGGATTGAATACACTTTTCCATGTATCAAAATTTTCTGGATATGGCAGGACAAGGGTATGAAGTAATCCATTGGCTCGATGAACTGTATAGATATCATTTATTGTTAAAGTTTTTTCAATTCCCCTTGCTTTAATTTTTACAGTAAGCCATCCCTTTAATGTATCTAAAGGATATTCTGGCAATCCTTCTACACCTACGGTAAATTCTTTTCCAAATATGTCTCTAACATTCCAGTAATCTATGTTTATAACATTGAGCCAGTAAAAACCAGCAGATACATTACCGAAAGCATCTATCACTTCAACCTTTATTTTATAATTTCCTGGAGGCATTCCATCATGACTGTAAAGGTGTACAGTTAGACCATCTCCAGAAATTATGCTGCTCCATTGCAAGCCAGGAGGTAATTCCTTTCCATAAATCGCAGATGCAATATTTACTTCATAAGGTGCTAAACCACCTCCGAAGTTAACATAGGCAGAATATGAAGTGTTAGCAACGGCAGGTGGCAAAAAATCGCCAGTTGTTAACAATTCCAAATCATGCTCTGGTCTTATTGTAATAACAAAATCTTTTATGGTATGGAGTCCTATGCTATCTGTAACATTCAATATAACATGATGCTCTTTTACTGCTTCCGTTGGAGTCCCATAAATCCTGCCATTGAGGAAATGTAAACCGCCTGGAAGCACGCCATCAATTCCCCATGTATAAGGAGGAACTCCACCAATAGCTTGCATGCTCATATCAACATAATTTCCAACTCTTCCCTTAAGCTCAGTTTGAATTATCCTTAACCCCTCCAGCTTCCTCCAGCATGGGTCTCCAAGAGTAAAAGTTTCTTCCCATGGTATGTAGCCCAAATCTACTAACATTTCATTACTTATCGTTGAGGGAGTATCACCCATACTCAACTTCATTTTCCATAATTCAAAACTATATCCATCAGGTATATCTTCCATAACTACATATGCCAATGCTCTTCCATCAGGGCGCCATGAAGGAGAAATTTCATATTCTGATGTAGATGTTATTTGAAAAACTCTCCTTGTATTAATCGAACCCCATGCATCTGCAACGTATATATCCGATTGCCCCCCATATTCCATACAAAATGCAAACCACTTTCCATCAGGAGACCAATCAGGATTTCTTTGATTCTTGGTGGTATAAGGCGGAACAGCGGGCAGAGCATTTAGCACAATATCAGGATTTTCTATGTCGAGAGTATAAAGCTGGAATTTTCCATTACGATTTGAAGAAAAAACTACATGCCTTCCATCTGGAGAAAAGCACGGCTCCCTGTCTTGATGATTTCCAGAAGTAAGTTGTGTTATCTGGAGAGCATAGTCATGAGTTAAAGGAATATACACCCATTCAGCAAGGTAGAGATGGGAATATTCTCCTTCCTTCCTTACAAAAACAACCTTTTTACCATCTGGAGACATTGCTGGCTCGATATCGGGTATATCATTTACTGTTATTTTAGTCATACTACCCAATTCATAATCTGCTATCCATATTTCTGAGGTATTCCACAACATCTCGTCATATTCTCTATCTACTTGGACAAAAGCAAGTTTTTCTCCAGCAGAAGTTGCATATGGATAGAGAGCATATTTTCCGGGGATATGAACAAGAGTTGCTTCTGTATCTTGGAGCCAGAGTTTTATATCTCCATCCTTGGCAAAATAAAGCTGATCATATGCTATGCTAAAATTTTCGTCGCTTTCATCACTTCCATAGAATTGGATAAATATACCGCCACATTTACTCACCAATGTTACTTTAATTTTACAATTTTTTGAAATAACATTAGGAACTTTCCATGAATATCCTGGTTCTCCTATAAAGACGGCAGAAATGCAGTCTATGAAGGTATAATTTTTACCCCCATCAATAGAATAATAAAGATTTATGTAAGCAGTTGAGAAGGGAAAATCTTCTGAAATTTCCCATTTTATAGTATAATATTCTCCAGCTATGAGCGTTTCTCCACCATTGGGAGAGTTAAGGGTAATGTATGAAGGAGAGGCAAGATTACTCCTTGGTAGAGGAATTACTAAAACCATCAAAAATACCACAATAGCATATACATTTTTTATTCTGCTCGTTTTACCACCTCATATATAACAACCACCTCACATATAATAAAAATTGCTTATAATACTTTTGCTAGAGATTATCTCACACAATAGAATTAATTTCCTTTTCTATTGAAAAATATCTTACTAATTAATTTTAATAAACTTCCTGCTGTGTTGAATAAATCGTAAATTTTTATTTTCTGGCACTATTTCCTAGCTGGAGGGGATAAAGATGCCAGAAAAGAGAAATTGGAAGGAATATAACGAAAAATTGGTTAGAAGGGGAGGGAGAGTTTTATATTACAATGGATTTTCTGGATAACTGGGAAAAAGAACTTGAAGAGATGAATAAAGGAAAGAGAGGAAGACCATATGAATATCCAGATTCATTCATGTTTTTTCTTGCTTTTCTACATATTGCCTTTCTTCCATTTCGTCAGCTTGAAGGATTTTTGATAGGATTATCCAAATATATACCAAAACTAAAGGCAGCAGATTACACAACAATCTTCAAAAGATTAAAGAAAATGGATATAGAGTTACCATTGCAGGAGATTGGAAATGATATAATCGTTGCCCTGGACTCTACAGGAATGAAAGTATCAAATAGAGGAGAATGGATGCGCGAAAAATGGAAAGTGAGGAGGGGATGGATTAAAGTTCATGTTGCTGTTGATGTGAAAACAAAGAAATTGCTTGCATTGGAAATAACAGATGAGAGAGTAGGAGATGGAAAAATGTTGAAACCGTTAATAAAACAGGCTAAAAGAAATAGCAATGGAAAGAAAATAAAAGCGGTATATGGTGATGGAGCTTATGATAGCAGAGACAATTTCAATTTTCTAGATAAAGAAGAAATAGAACCAGTAATAAAAACAAGGAAGGACGCTTCTACAAGAGCGAGAGGATCTCCTTCGAGAGCTAAAATGGTAAGGGAAAGAAAAGAGATTGGATATGAAGGATGGAGAGATAAATACAAATATGGGCAACGATGGGCTACAGAAACATTCTTTTCTGGTGCGAAAAGAATATTTGGA
>VBQI01000040.1 GCA_008297865.1 Thermoplasmata archaeon | reverse complement strand
ATAAAAGAGATGGAAAAACAACTCGGCATATCAGAAAGAACAATCAGAAAATATTTAAAAAAACTGCATGAAGAAGGCTTTATTCAAAGGAGGGTGGATAAAAGTGAAAGACTTAGATATATCTACAGAGCTGTTTCATTGCAGGAAGCATGGAAACTGGTGAGGAAGAGAATAGAAAATATAATGGATGAAATCTCGCAGGTTATTGCAAAGAGTTTTAACTAATTTTCTCTCCTTTTTCTCATCCTTGCCAAACAAAGCGGGGTCCATATGTGCTATCGTATTTCTGCAGGTCTCATCTATACTCTCAATCCTTTATTTCTGCAGCAAATCGATGGCTTATGTGAATGCCATATGTAACGCCCAAGCCAATTGTAAGGGATGTAACGCTTAAAGTCATTACATTGAGAGGAATGCCAAACAAGTACATGCTTCCAAGTATCCATATAACAGATAAAGCAACGGGAATAATAGTTAGGACTCCAAGAATAGCTGACTTATCTTTTATATAAAATATTATTGCCAAAATTACTAAACAGGAAATTGCTGAATTTCTTGGAGTAAACAGAAAAACTGTATGGAAATGAAACAAAAGAGCACATCATCCAGGAAAGAAAGTTTCAGGGACAAGTCAAGAAGATCACATCATATCAACAAGAAAATAACTTCTCCGGTGGAAAATGCTTATTCTTAGAGATTCTTTCAATTGGGGGACTTGACATTACAGAAGGAAAAGCGATTTATGGCTTGTGAAAATAGATGAAGAAGGAAATGAAGCATGAAATAAAACTTATGGAAGCAATGGCGATGATTATTGTGGAGGAATTTCTGTAGTTGATGATGGAATTATTATCGTTGGTTCTTTAAATGCATCTGCATCTCTTAATAAGGGTGATTTATGCTTTATTATGATAGATGATAATGGAAATGAGATATGGAATAGAAGATTTGGTGGAGACTTTCTTGACTATGGTGTTTCAGCTAAAAAACAAGTGATGGAGGATATATTATCACTGGATTAACATCCTCTTTTGGAACGGGGAAAAATGGATGCATGGCTTATAAAAACAGGAGAGCCGTCTATAAAAATAGGAATTTCAGGAGGATTTGGTGTTACACTCGCCATCAAAAATACAGGCGAAGAAGATTTATCAAATGTAAAATGGAGCGTTGACATAAATGGTGCAATATTTTTTGGAAGAAAAGAGGGCATAATTCCATCTTTAAACAGGGGGAAGAAATAAAAATTAAATTGTTCGCTTTTGGATTCGGGAATGGTAGTATAGAAGTAAGTGTTACGAAAATATCAAAAACAGCAGATTTCTTAATGATAGGACCACTCATAATCATGAAACCATAATTATTCATTAAAATTTCCTAAAAGCAAAATAAAAAGAAGTAGCAAAAATTGCAGACATTGCAGATGGAGAAACAGGTAAAAGAAAGGAAATTATAATTCCAGAAAATATTGAAACGGATGCAATTAAAGCTGAAAAGCCAAAAACCTGCAATATGCTTTTTGCTTTTTCGTTTGCTGCAGCAGCCGGCGCAATGAGCATTGCATATGCAAGAATTGCGCCTACAGCCTTCATCATTACTACAGTTGAAATGGCTATCAGAGAAAGCAAAAGATGGGTAAAATATTTAACTTTTATTCCATAAGCCATTGCTCCTTCTGGGTCAAATGATATGAATAAAAATTCTTTATGGAAAACTAAAAAGAATATGATTATGAAAGTCGTCATTGTTGCCATTAGTATAATATCATGATTTGTAAGCAAAAATAAGTCGCCAAATAGAAGACCCCATACACGCGAAGCCTGTTCCTTTATTAAAGAAATAAATAAGACCGCTATTGACATTGAAAAAGCAAAGGATATACCAATAGCAACATTCATTTGTTTTGAGAAAGAAGCCGAGATAGCAACAAAAACTGCAAAAATAATAGCCCCTATGATAGGATTAATACTTAACCCATACATTTCAAGAAAAATAAAAAGAGCTGAACCAGCTAGAGCAGAATGAGCTGAACCAGCAATCAGAAAAGGAACATTTTTAAAAATTGTAAATGAGCCAGCTATGGAAGCGTTTACGGCAAGAAGAATCAACGCAACTATTGCTCTAATTATATATTCATCAAGCATGTGTATCTCCTATCAAAGGATGGCAGTATCCTTCATCGCAAACAATAATCTGCACATCGCTTCCATATGCCTTTTTCAAATTTTGCTCATTCAATGCCTCTTTTGGATTCCCATATGCAATCATGCGCCTGTTTAAAAGCAAGACTTTATCAATTTCATGCAAAATCGGGTTTATATTGTGAACAACTACAACAATCGGAATACCTTCCTTTCTTTTCTCTTTCAAAATTTCAAGCATTTTTTCTCTGCTCGGCAAATCGACTGCATTAAATGGTTCATCTAAAATGATTAATCTTGGCTCTTTCACTAATGCTCTTGCAAATAAAACACGTTGTTGCATTCCACCGCTTAACTCACTAAATAACTCATTCCATAAATCGAGGCCTACCGCTTTTAATGTTTCTCTTGCCTTTTCTATATCTTTTCTTGCATAAAATTTCTTTTTATGTATTCCCATTAAAACTATATCTCTTACCCTTATCGGAAAATGCCTTGCTATTGCATCTCTTTGAGGCATATAGCCAATGTATTCCATTACTTTTTTTGGCTCTTCCCCAAAAACCTTTATCTCTCCTTTTTCTGGCTCCAATAGACCCATAACAAGTTTTATTAGGGTCGTCTTGCCAGAACCATTTGGACCCATTATTGCAACAAATTCTTCCTGCATTTTGAAAGAAATGTTGGAAAGGGCTTCTTTGCCATTATACGAGAAATAAACATTTTTCATTTCAATCATTTTTCACCTTCTTATATATTATTATTCCTTCAATTAAGGAAAGCAAGGCAAGAGAAATGCACAGCATTATTAATTCAGCATTATATCCTTCCCTATTCTCCACCTTTGTTTTTGCTATCGATAAAAATTGAAGAACATTGTAATAAAGCATGCCTGCATAGCTTTCATTCCTTCCAGCCATTGAAAATTTTACATAAACAACTTTCGAATTTGTATCTTCAGCCAGCTGGCGCGCCACTTCTCCCGCCTTGGCCTTTTTCATAAACTCTGGCACAACAATAGCAATACACTCTCCATTTTCTAATTTATCTTTAATTTCTTCGAAATTTGCAGTATAAGCAGCTCCTTCTGCCATCAAAATTGCATCTGCATCCATGCCTAAATTGGATATGATATAGCATACTCCTGGCACAACTGCAACAACTTTTTTTCCATATAAATCATATTCCTTTGCCATATTAACAGCAAATTCTTTTGCTTCTGCCATTTCTTTTTCGAATTTATTGAACGAAGAGAAAAAATATTCTGCATGCTCTGGTTCCATTTCTGCAAGCTTTATCGCTACTGTCTTTGCAATGGCTATTGCATTGTCTATGCCAAGCCAGTAGCCATGGGAATTATTGTGAAAGCCATCAAAATCCTTTAACATTACTCCATTTTTCCTATAATCTTCAAAATCTAAATATTCCTTATCATAATTTTCTTTAATCTTCTTCTCATAAGATAGAAGATTTGAATTCGCAAGAATGATAACATCTGCATCATTAATCTTATCAACTGTATCCTTAGTTAAATAAAAACTGTGAGGGTCTGAGCCAGGGGGAAGAATATAATCAACTTCTACAAAATCTCCGCCTATTTCTTTTACAATTGGAATGAAATCGGATATAGAGACAACTATTCTTTCATTTGCCGATACAGTTGGAATGGCAATGATAACAGCAATGAGGAATATATATTTCATCTTAACCAATTTTACTGATAAACGGACGTTTTTATAAATATTTTTTCAAAAATTAGCAAAATCTGCGAAAAATTTAAAAAGGTGCTTTATTTACAAGAATTCGGGGGTATTATACAGAGAAATTTTAAGATATCATCGCCGAACCACCCCTATCAAAAAGGTGATGACAATGAAAATATTAGGGAGACACATAATAGCTGAGTTATACGGCGTCGATAAAGATTTAATTTCAAAAGAGGAACAAGTGAGGGAAATAATGGACAAGGTAGTAAAGGAAGCAGGCATTGAAACTGTAGGTGGCTTATACAAGCAGTTCAACCCCCATGGTGTTACGGGCATAGTTTTAATTTCTGAGTCGCATATTTCCATACATACATGGCCTGAATATGAGTTGGTTAATCTTGATATTTTCACGTGTGGCGACTCCCAGCAGGCAGATAAAGCTTTTGAGGCTTTCCTGAAATATTTTAAGCCAAAATCGTATCGCCACTATATATTGGACAGAGGCTAAAATGGATAGAATAGAATATCAAATTCTTTCCCTTCTTTCCATGGGTAGCGCATCTGTATGGAAGCTTATTGATTTTCAAGATGCTTCTTTACCAGAATTTTTTGAAAAGCTAGAAAAATTGAAAAAAGAGGGACTAATTGAAGTAGAAGGTGGTAGAGCAAGACTTACAAAGAAAGGTATGGAATCAGTAAAACTAGAATGGAAAAATCTTAAATGTAATCAATGTGAAGGAACCGGCTATCTAATTCTAAAAGAAATAAAAGAAGATTATGAAAAAATATCTCAAAATCGTCCAAAACCAATTGAAAAGTATGACCAAGGCTATATAAGTATAGATGGAGTTTTGAGGAGAGTTTCTTTCATAATGGAAAGAGGTGATTTACATTCTGAAATTTTTGTCATTGGGGATGATGATTTGTTGAGTATAGCTCTTTCCTTGACAAGAATTCCAAAAAAAGTTGTTGCTGTTGATATTGATGAAAGACTCATTGATTTTATAAATAAAATTGCAGAGGAATACGATTTAAATGTTGAAGCATACATTCAAGATTTGCAGGAGGAAAATGAGAAATTTTTGAATAGATTTGATGTTTTTATTACCGATCCAGTTGAAACTTTGCCTGGAATAAAATTATTTTTATCTCGAGGAGTGGCTTCATTAAAAGGAAAAGGAGCCGGTTATTTTGGGTTAACAACGCTTGAAGCTTCAAGGAAGAAATGGTATGAAATTCAAAAAATGATTCATGAAATGGGTTTTGTCATTACAGATATAAGGAGACAGTTTAATGTATATCCAGATGATGGAAGAAACTTTTTTGATTTCCAGGATAAACTGCCTATAGTGAAGAAGCTAAATGCAAGAGTTGATTATAACTGGTATAAATCGGCATTTTACAGAATAGAAGCAATTAGGAAACCAAAACCACTTATAAAAGGAAATGTGAAGCTTGGAAAGAAAATTTATGTAGATGATGAAAGCTGGGCGACACCAATGTAATTATATAATTCCACATTTATTTTTATGAAATTCTTAGGCGTGGATATTGGAGGAACAAATATTGACATGGTGATATATGATAAAACTTTTAAGCATTTTGCAACCTATCCCACTTCAGAATACATAGAAAAACTTAATGAAATTTTGAAGAAAATAATAAAAAAAGAGAAGATTGATGCCATAGGCATTGGAGCTGCAGTTTGGATTAAAAATGGGAAAATTGTAAATGCACCAAATCTACCTTCCATTCCTGATTTTGGCGATGTGCCAATTATCCTTGATAATGATGCAAACTGCTTTGCATTATTTGCCTACAAAACCTTCGCTTTTGAAAATTTACTTGCAATTACAATTGGCACTGGTATAGGAAGCGGTATAATAATTAATGGAAAAATTTACCGAGGAAATGGACTGGCTGGAGAGATGGGACATTTATTTGTTGGAGGAAATAAGAAATGTGGATGTGGAGGCATCGGTCATTTAGAATGCTATTTCGGCGGGAAAGCCATGAAGGAGAAATATGGAAAGGAAGCAAAGGAATTGCTTAAAGATGATTTTATATATTCTACAGAGGAATTCAATTTATTCTGCAGGGTCGTTTCAAATGCAGTGGCATTGATTAGCCCATTAGCTGTTGTTTTTGGAGGAAGAATTGGAATGAACTTAAATGAGGAAAGGTTGAAAGAAGGGATTTATGCATACCTCCCTCCTCTTTTTGATCCCGAGATAAAAGTTGTTAAAGACAGCCTAGCTGTTGCAAAAGGTGCATGTTTAATGGCTATGTCCAAACTTTAACACTTCCGGTATTTTTTCTATTATGTCAGTAGCTACAAGCCCATATTCTTTTTCTTCATATACCATATTTCCAGCCATTCCATTTATAAAAGCAGCCATACAAGCAGAATGAAATGCATCAACTTTTTTTGCAAGTAAAGCAACACATATTCCAGCTAAAACATCACCTGTTCCTCCGGCAGTCATTGCTTCATTATGAATTCTATTCATTTTGATCCTGCTCCCATCACTTATTATATCCACAAATCCTTTAAGTAAAATAACTGCATTCCTCTTCTTAGCCTCTTCTGCAACAATTTTTTTCCTTTCTTCCAGCTCCGTTGGCAATTCTATGCCCGTTAGCTTCTTAAATTCACCCGCATGTGGAGTTATAACAACTTTCCCTCTGCAATCCATTCCTTTTAAGCTTTCTATGGCATCTGCATCCACAACAAAGTATTTATCTAAGTATTTCTGAATCAAAAGTTTGCATGCCTCCTTTGTTTTTTCATCATTCCCCAAGCCAGGTCCAATTAAAATAGCATCCGCCTTATTAACGACTTCTTCAACTTCTTTTATATTTTCAGGAGAGAAAAGTCGTCCATCCATTTTCCTAACAATCAAATTTGGAGAAAAAGATGCAATGACATGCCATACTGAAGAAGGACAGCATACATAAGCTAAATCACATCCTGTACGCAATGCTGCCATTGCAGATAAGGCAGGAGCACCAGTATATGCCCCTCCTCCTATTATGGCAACAACGCCATTTTCACCCTTATGGCTTTCTTTCCTTGGCTTGGGATAATAAAGCATTTCTCCTGGCCCTACAAATTCTTCTGCTTCCTTCGGTATGCCTATGTCTGCAACAACAATCTTTCCGCATTTTCCCTTCATGCCTTCTTTTATGAAATGGAAGGTTACAGTTAAATTTGGATTTATAGCAAAACCGGTTGGGACATCTACAGATAAAATGAATTTATTTGCTTCGTTTAAGGTTTCAACAATTCCCTTATATGGCTCTTTCAGCTTGCCTTTTATCCCTACTCCAAGCATTGCATCTATAACCGCATCACATTCTTGTAAAAGCTCTGAGAATTTTTCTTTGCCATATATAGGAATTCCAGCTGCCTTAGCTTTCCTGAAATTCTTCATTGCAAGCTTAGTCTTTGGCTTTTGCACAGCTACAATAACACAATTTTTGAGATATCGCGCCGCCACATAGCCATCTCCTCCGTTATTGCCGGATCCACACAAAACAAGCCATTTTTTATATGGCAACTTTTTTGCTTCATTGGCAATAGCCTTTCCTGCATTTTCCATTAGTTGCTCAGTATGCACGCCAAGAAATTCTGCATTTTTATCTAATACATGAGTTTCCATAAACATACATGACTTATTGTTTTAAAATGTTGTTTTTTGTTTGTCATGCAATCGAAAAATTGGTGAATCATCAATTTCAATTTTATTCTAATGAAAATTAACCGATAGGGAAAATAACTTTAAATATAAGATATATTTCCATTATGGCTTACGCAATATTTGAAATTGAGAAGGAAAATGAAAAGATTATAGATGAAGTAAAAAAGGATGATTTAGTGAGCAGGCAAAGCATTTGGACAAGAGATGCAAAATCTTTCGGAATGGAAGAAAATGTTGTATTTCTTAAAATAGAGGGAAGTGAAGAAGCAATAAAGAGGGCAGAGGAATTGCTTGGAGACAAAGCAAAAAAACTTGAAAAGGAAAGAAAAGATAAAATAAATGCAAAATTTGTTGAAGATGAGGACATGGCAAGTCAGGGAATGGGATTTATATTTGGTTAGTTATCTGATTTATTTTTAGCCTCTATCCATACATATATCTCATTTTCTCCTCATCTTTTTCTTTTGAAAGCACCTCATCAACTATTTTTCTTGCTGCAATGGTAATCCCATCTTCATCTCCTGACAGTGAGAATTTTACCATCTTCCATTTATTATTCCAGAGTAAGAGTAAGCGGTATATTCTAAGCCTCTCATTATTCTCCATTGTTGCAGTAGGTAATATTCCTGTAACAAAAAGCCCTACAAAGTTATCCTGAAAAAGAAAAACCAATTTTTACAGGCTGTTTTACATTTTCTGCAATAACCACTTCATCATTTACTTTAACTTCCCAATGTTCATCAATGATTTCTCCAGAAGGTTTTTCTTCTTTCAACCATTCAATTATTTTATTTTTTCATTCTTCTTTCATTTCTTTTTTCATTTATACCTCATTGAATAGGAAAGGAGAAAGAGCTTTCATCCTCTCCTCATATTCTTCAGGATGCAGTATATGAACTACAGCTGAAACACTGCTCAACAACGAATTTCCATCTTGAGGAGTGAAGCAGAAGCCAAAAACCTCTTTTCCATCTCTCACCCTTATGGTTGGCAACACAACCACTGTCTGATTCAATATTCTTCCATAATGCCCATGATCTCTTCCAAAAGAAAATACAAGATTTGAAAGCTTTTTATAAGTAATTGCTACTCTTGGATTCTCAATAAATCTTTGCTTAATTTCTTCATCACTTGTTTCTCTCTTTACTCTTATATCAAACCATATTGAATGCATGTATTGCGTATTTATTTTCAAAGCAGATGAAAAGACATCCAAATCTAAACCAAGCGTTTTATACAAATGCCAAACATCTCTTGCATGATGTGTCCCAAATTTCTCATCTTTATGTTCATTTACATATGGAGATGGAATAAATTTTGAATCCTGAGATATATCGCTTGCTCTCCTTATACAGACGAATCTTCCAGAAACAAGATTATCATTTCCTCCTTCCAAAGCAACGCATTTTATTGCCACCGCTATATTATGAGTATTACAGCTTACAATCTGAATATATTTATCTCCTCCCAGTGCTTCATCATTTATTCCAACAGCATATGGCTTACCAAAGCCGAATTCAGAGCCTTGAGCAAGAAATGCTTTCACCTTATCTTCATATTTTTTATAGTATTTCTCTTTGTTTTCCAGTCCATATCCTTTTGGAGAACAATCTATGACAACGCTTGCTCTCTCAATTGCTTCTTCAGCAGTATATGTTGGCTCTAGTCCAAGTTCCCTAAATTCATCAACTTTCTCTCCCCTTACAGCTAAAATACCTCCTCTTTTAAGCAATCCCCTTACTTTTGGTCTATCTGTTAAAACAGGGCTATGTTTATAAAAAGTCACCTCATCAATACCCAATTCATTTCTTAAGTCACACAATAAACCTATCAATGGCTCCCCAATAGTGCCAGTTCCAACAACATGAACTATATTGCTCATGTAAAGGTAATGACTACGCTCTTTTAAATTTTATCAATGCATCTATGACTGGCAAACTTTTTCCCATTAAAAACTTCTCCAAAGCACCGCCACCAGTGGAAATATATGAAAAATCTTTTTCCAGTCCCAGCATTCTGATGGCCGCCGCAGTATGCCCGCCACCTGCCATTGAAAAAGCTGATGAGCTTGCAATGGCTCTCAGAATTTCTTCTGTTCCTCTTTTGTATGCTTCCTCCTCGAACATGCCCATTGGCCCGGAAATGAAAATTGAAGATGCTTTTTCAATTTCTTCCTTAAATAGTTTTATACTTTCATTCCCTATATCTTTTCCATCAATGGTGTCAACAGGCGTTATAATTTTTTCTTTGTGCTTTTGCCATAGCTCTTTGACCGCAGGCTCAACTTCCATATCCATTTTTCCTAGCACTGCGAGAAATGCATTTCCAGGCATGCCTCCGGCAATTATTTTATCTGCAATCCCTTTCTCAAGTAGACTACCCATTACTTCCATTGCATTCTGATATTTGGCTCCCCCAAAGATGAAGAGGCGCGGCCTCTCTGCTTGGCGCAGAAGTTTTTGCACCATCTCTACTTCTTCCTGCAGTAATCTTCCAGCAAAAGATGGCAATACTGGTATGAAACCGATTAGCGAGCATTGAGCACGATGGGCGGCAGCAAATGCATCATTAACAAATGCATTGGCAAATGGCGATAGTTTTTGCACCATCTCTGCTTTTGAATGTTCTTCTGCAGATTTTTTCTCCATTTCTTCACTACATTTCCTGACATTGTCCAAAAGCAAAATTTCTCCCTTGTCCATATTTTTTATTGATTGAATTGCTTTCTCCCCATATACATCATCAACAAAATTTATTTTCTCTCCAAGCACTTTTTCCAGCTCCTCCGCATGTCGCTTCAAACTCGTGAAATCCCATTTCCCGGGTCTGCCCTGATGAGCAAGAATTATCTGCTTTGCTTCCTTTTCCTTCAGCTCTTTGAGTGTTGGAACAATTCTTTTTATCCTCCAGTTATCTAAAATTTTTAGAGTTTTTGGATCCAAAGGAGAATTTATGTCTACCCTAACAATAACTGTCTTTCCCCTAAAATCAAAATCATCCATTGTAGGAAGCATGTATGTGAAATATTACAGTAAATAAATATATTATTGTAAAATTTATTATACAAATTAAAAAGTCCATCATATATAAAATACAAACCAAAAACAAGCAATAAAAAAGCAGAGACTAATTTCAATATTTTCTCCATTGCCTCTATTTTTGTGCTTTTTTCGGATAGGAAAGATACAGAAGCATACCATGTTACATCACACATCTCATGAAAAAATATAAAGGCAAAAAGCCCTATAACGCCAAATGCATTTGCTTTAAGGATGAGAGAAAAGCCAACAGTGAGCCACCACATAATAAAATAAGGATTTAGTGAACTCAATGCAATTCCCGCAATCACTCCTTTCAGCGGTTTTGCTTTCTCTTCCTTTCTAAACGCAGAGAATGAGAGATATAAAAGAAAGATTCCACCTACAATTCCTATTAATGCTTTCATTTCATCATTTATTGATATTTTTCCGAATATAAAAAGCACAATAATGAATGGAACTTCAAATATTGCATGACCACCTGCCAGCAGAAATCCAGCATATTTATTTTTCTTACCTTCTGCAATTGCGGTTGCAAAAAGCGGGCCTGGCATCATTATGCCACTCAATGAAATAAAAATAACTGTTACAATGTATGATGCAAAGCCCATAAGAATATATAGGATGTATAAATTTTATTTCATGACAAAATATTGCCCAAAATGTGGTTCAAGCAATATAGACTGGGTTCTCCCACAAACATGGAGCAAATGGAGATGTAAAGATTGTGGATACATTGGTAGCCTTATAGTTGAAGATGGAGAAATTGCAAAAGAGATAAGAGAAAAATGGAAGAAAGGCAAATAAAGATTCACAATAGTTAAATATTGATGCTGCATATAGATTCATGAAAATATATTTGTGTGGAGAAAAAGGATGTTGTCCCTATATAGAAATTAGAGATAATGAGGTAATCATTGGAGAAGAAGGAAACATGTGTAGACTAACAAAAGAGGAATTTGACATACTCAGAGAAAAAATAAAAAGGGGGGAGATTTAAACTTACTTTATTACTTAGCCAGATGCACACAGATTTCGCAAGTAATTTTATCTATTGATTATAAAGTAGTTTAATGCGAATTGGGAGGGGATTTGCTAAATTGTTTCAAGTAACTCAAGAATATAAAATAGCTGATAAACTTGGAAAATTAATAGAAAAAGGAGCAAATGCTACTCATAAACCATATAAAACCATGAAAACCATTTTTAAAGGATTTATTCAAAATGCGAGAATTTATCATTTCAAGCTCAAAAAAGCAAAGGCAAACATTAGCACCTATTACAGGGATGTGACATTCTCCCAACCATAAATGGTGGGGCTTCTACAGAGGGGCAGGAGCAGGCACATCGAAATCATTGAGGGAAGTTTGCTGAGTTTTGTGGTTTCTAACATA
>VBQI01000039.1 GCA_008297865.1 Thermoplasmata archaeon | reverse complement strand
ATTGCTATAATTTTCTTCATTGAAAATCAAAGAGATTTTTCTGCTTAAATGTTTTTGCAAATTTTTTATATTTCTCAATAGCATTCTTTACTCTATCTCTACTAAATTGATGTTCATCACATAAAAATTCAAGCACTGCTTTTTCATCGACTTCTTTCCATATAAGCTTGTATTCTTTACTAATCTCAGGCTTTAGAAATATTTTTCTCACTTCTTCATAATTTTCAATATCAATTTTTCCTTCTTTGACTAGATTATCAATGGAACCATATTCCTTAATCAATTGCAATGCCTTTTTTGGCCCTATACCTTTTATTCCTTCATTGAAATCTGTTCCTATTAGTATTGCTATATCAACAAGCTGTTCCCTTGTAATATCCCACTCCTTCAGAATTCTATTCAGTTCAATTTCTTCAGGAACTACTTCCACATATATTTGTTTATCCGGCAGTTTTCTCTTTCCAGTTATTGCAAGATTTCTTATTAGCAATAACGAGCCAAAAAGAAGGGAATCAAAATCCTGTGACGCAACTGCATCAACGTCTCCTTTTATATTCATGTATGACGCCTGCGCCTCCCCCTCGCTTTTTGCTTCTACATATGGAATACCTAATGCTCCCAGCAACGTTTTTGCCTCATTTGCCATATTTTTATCAATGCTTCCAGTTCT
Organism: Thermoplasmata archaeon; assembly: GCA_008297865.1. Taxonomy (GTDB): domain Archaea; phylum Thermoplasmatota; class E2; order UBA202; family JdFR-43; genus VBQI01. The sequence continues at coordinate 11,709 of VBQI01000039.1, read as the reverse complement.
TTTTGCCTTTTTCATTGCCTCTTCTATGTCTCCGATTTCCAGCGCTTTTTCCCATTCCTCCATTGCCGTCTTTCTCATCTCTCTTCTCTCTTCAAGTGTTCTAAGCTTTAATGGGTGGGGAGGGCCATCGAAAACATAAACTGGTTTTATCCCTTTTTCAACCAAATTTGCTGTTCTATAAAGCAAGCCAGAAAGATGGGATGTTATATGCCCTTGAGCATCTTTTAGTGGAGTTCCATCTCTTTGACGGATTATCGAAATAAATTGATGAAGAGTGTTATATGCATCTATAGCAATAATTTTTCCTGCAAGCTCATTTATGCTTATCTTTTTTGCCTTTATTAATGGTTTTAAATCTACTCCCATTTTATTTCAAAATCCATCCACTCAACTTTTTTATCTTCAACTAACTTTTTTATCTTCTTTTCTTCATTACTTAACTTACTATTTGCAGTCTTGAATTCTACAAAGATAATTCTGTCTTCCTCAAATTGAACGCCATCTATTGGCGAGCCAATGAATCGGAATTTCTTCGGATTGTATGGATAATTTTTCATGAAAGGGGCAAACTGTTCAGTTATTTTTCCATATAAAACAGACAAACTCCTTTTTTTCTCCTCTATCTTTTTCTTTTCTTCTTTAAGTGGAACTGCAACTTTTCTATAGAGCAATACAACCCCTGCTAAAAAACCTGCCAACAAACCGAGAAGGAAAATTTCTAACATTACAAATATGTTCGCCATATTACTCAACCAGTTTCTTCTTAAATAAATATTTCAAATTAAGCCATCCATCTCTCCAGCTCTGTATTTTTGCCTTTCCTTTTCTTTGATACAAACATGATGGTATTTCTTTTGCCTTTATTTCCTTATTTTTGAACATTTCTATTTTTATTTCCTCGGAAAAAGGCATTCCGTCGTGAAATTTTTCAAGTGGCTTTATTTTTTTCAATGCTTCTTTCCTAATAATCCACATTCCAGATTGAGAGTCTTTAATTTTTATACCATATAAAAGGCGAAGAGTTGTAGAGAGAATAAAATTTCCAAAAAAATGTTTGAACGACATTGCCTCTTTTTCTAATTCAGCAAATCTATTTGTTGTAATGAAATCCAAATTCTCCTTTAAAAGTAATTCAACATATTCATGAGCTTTATGGAAGGGATATGTACCATCTGCGTCTCCAGTTACAATAATATCACCACTTGCTTCTTTAAATCCTGTTTTATAAGCTCTTCCATATCCTTTTCTCGGCTCAATTATTACCTTTGCTCCTTTTTCCATTGCAATCTCTCTCGTCTTGTCTGTAGAGTTGCCATCAACAATTAAAATCTCGAGTTGCCATCCTCTTTTTTTGAATTCTTCTCTCTTTATACTATCTATCGTAATGCCTATGCCGTCTTCTTCGTTAAGTGTGGGAATGACTATGCTTACCTTCATCATAATGCCATGCATATCTCGCTTAAATTATTTGCGCGCAAAATGGCAGAAAATTTTAAGTAGTTTTTTATATTGGTTTTGCAATGTCAAAAAAACAAGGTGAAAAAATGAGGAAGGAGAAAAAAGAGGAAATAAAACAGAGATTGGAGGAAATAGAGGAAGCCCTAAGATACAATGAGGCAATGCTCGAGGAAATATATGAAACGCAGGAATCAATGTTTCCTATTTTTGTTGATGTAGTTAAATTAATAAATAGATTATATAAGGAATTGAAGATTGATGATGATGAGTTAAAAGGTTGCATGAATAGGTTAAAAGAAACTTTTATTGATGAGGGAGGAGATGTTATTAAAAAATATTTGAGTAAAAATAATGACGATTTCAGTATTGCCTACACATAAGATAAAGAGTATTGCTGAAGAAATTGTTAGAGAAATAGAGAAGGGTAGAATAAACAGTAAGGAAGATTTGTTAAAGTATAAAAATATTTTAGCATCAAAATATAAACTTTCTCGAGTTCCCTCTAATTCAGAATTGCTAAGCGTAGTAAAGGAAAGGAAAGAGATAAGGAAAGTCTTAATGAGAAAGCCTGTTAGAACAATTTCTGGAGTTGCAATTATTGCGGTAATGAGCTCTCCATATCCATGCCCGCATGGAAGATGCATTCCATGCCCTGGTGGACCACCATATAGCCCACAAAGCTATACAGGGAAAGAGCCTGCCTCACTTAGAGCTATGAGGAATAAATTTGATCCATATCTTCAGACAAAAGAAAGGCTAAAACAGCTTAAAGCGATAGGTCATCCTACCGACAAAATTGATTTAATTGTAATGGGTGGAACTTTTCCTGCCAGAGATTTTGCATATCAAAACTGGTTCATAAAGAGATGCTATGATGCAATGAATGGAAAAAATGCGAAGTCGCTCGAAGAAGCAAAGAAATTAAATGAAACTGCATTACACAGATGCATTGGTCTAACCATAGAAACGCGCCCTGACTGGTGCCAGCTCCAGCATGTAGAAAGAATGCTTTATATGGGAGCAACACGCGTTGAAATTGGTGCTCAAATTTTAGACGACAGGATTCTATATGAAATGGGAAGAGGACATACGGTTATGGATATAATTGAAGCAACCAGGATTCTAAAGGATGCAGGCTTTAAAGTTTGCTATCATATTATGCCTGGCTTGCCTGGAAGTAATCGAGATAAAGATATTGCGTCTTTTAGAAGAATGTTCATGGATGAAAGATTTAGACCGGATATGCTTAAAATATATCCTACATTAGTTGTGAAACCCTCTAAACTATATGAAAAATGGCTGAAAGGAGAGTATAAGCCCTTAGATGAAGAAGAAGCAATAGAAATTGTTTCAGAAATGAAGAAATATGTGCCTGAATGGGTAAGGATACAGAGAATAGAAAGAGATATCCCTTCTAATCTTATAGAAATGGGGATAAAGAGGAGTAACTTAAGGGAATTGGTAAGAAATTATATGAAAAAAAGGGGATGGGAGTGTAGATGCATAAGATGTAGAGAAATAGGACATAAATGTGCAGGGAAAGAAATAGGAGAATTAGAAGTGACGAAAAGAGAATATATTGCAAGTGGGGGGAGAGAAATTTTCATTTCTGTAGAAAATAGGGAAAAGGATGTAATTGTTGCATATTGCAGGCTACGCATACCTTCTATGCCATACATAAAAGAAAATTCAGCAATAGTGAGAGAGCTTAAAGTTCATGGACCAATGGTTGAAATTGGTAGAAAGGATGCCAAAAAATGGCAACATAAAGGGCTTGGAAAAATTCTAATTCATGAGGCTGAAAAAATAGCATTAAAATGGGGAAAGGAAAGGTTATTAATTTTGAGTGGTATCGGAGCTAAGGAATACTACAGAAAAATTGGTTATAAGGAATATGGCGTATATATGGCAAAAAGTTTAACTGAATAAAGTTATATACGGTTCTATTAAATAGCTTGCGGCAGCAATAATGTAAAATCCAGCTAAGGTTAGATAGAAAGTAGCCCATAATTCATTATTTTCCAGTGCGCTGATAGCAAAATCTCTCCTCAAAAGCTTGTATATCATCCAGATTGTTGGTATGAATAATAGGAAAAGAGAAGCCATTTGTGGAGAGAGCCATCCAGCCTGCAGGTATAATGCAAGCAAAGCAAAACTCATGAGAGATAAAAAGACAATTATAATCGATAGCTTTCTTATGCCATGATAAACTGCAGGAGTAATGACACCATATTTCTTATCTCCTTCTATATCATTGAAATCTTTTGTATTCTGCCAAGCTAAAACCCATACAGCCATTACACTTCCAAGAAGCCATGGAGTTGGGTCATAAACATTACCAAATATGCTCCATGCTGCTGGCAGGGGCAACAATCCTCGCGAAATAGCAAGGGAAGCAGTATTTAGCCATAACCTCTTTTTGAGTCTGAATGGTTCTATATTGTAAAGCACACCCGCCATGAGAAATAGGACTATAAAAGAGCCGTAATAAATATTTATAGAAAATCCAACAAGAATGGCAAAAATTGCAAAAAACCATGCAACAAGTTGAGCTTTTTCTATGCTAATTTCGCCACTTGCAATTGGGCGATAACCTTTTCTGTTTGCCTTATCTATTTCTACATCTTCAACTTGGTTCATAATCTGTCCAACAGCTTGAGCGGCAGATAAAGCAAAGGAAGCAAATAAAATAATTATGAAATTCTCCCAGAATATGCCCAAATTTTCATATATAGAGAGTTGTAGAATTACTCCAAAGAAAACTGCTATGAATGGAGCAATGAGCGTGAAGGGCCTAAGTAGCATTATCCACGGTTTCAGTTTCATAAAATCAAAAAATAATCGTGTTTTTGTTTTAAAAGATTATGGTTCAAAAGTAAAATAATAGAAAAATAGAAAAAGTTAGGGCCAAAAAGTTAGAACCAGTCAAGCCCACCAGCAAATAATGCTTCTCCCATGGCAAACTGAACTCTCGGTATTCCATATCCTATCTTGCCTAAGTCAATGTATACTCCAACAAATCCAAGTATTACCAAGGTATGGGTGCCAACCATATCCCAGTATTCTATTCTCGGTGGCAGGAAATTTAAATTTAGAGAAGCTGTGTAGCCTAATAGGAAATATTGCATTATTATGGGGCGGAACATAAAGCCGATGAATGCCTCTCCTGGATATAACGGAATAATTGAAAATCCTCTTCCAAAACTAATTACGGGGAGTATTAAATCGAATTTCGGACTCAATAAATTTATAATGAATCTGGTGGCAAAACTTGGAGATAGTATGCCTATGCCTACAAGTTTATTTATGAATTCCTGTAGCATCTCGATTGCACCATTTTTATCCTCATCAGATGATGTATTACTAAATATTGTTTTCAATGCCTGCTGCATTTTACCTAAATTTTCTTCAATGTCAATAGCCTCCTTTTCAGATATTTCCACAAATTTTTCCGTCATGCCTCGAGGATTCATGATTTTAACATGAACTGGTACCTTTTTACCTTCATAGTCTGCCTTTGTCATAAATGGGATGGCAATTAAAAGCATCACAACGAATACACTCCCCAATTTCTTGCCCCATTTCATTAAATTCACCTTACTATGTATATGTTAATGAATATTTATTTATTTCGCATGATAAGATTCCTCATTGCTTTCCTTATTTTTTCTTTCTGTAAAATTGTTTTTCTCTTCATTCTTTCCTTTTCCAAAAACTTAATATGATTGTCTATTATTTTTTCCAATTCCTTAACTTTTTTACTAAACTTTTTTTCATTTACAAGCAAATTGTTTTCTTCCTTAGCATCTTCAATAACGTTGTATAATTCTTTCTCTTTTCCTTTAACAATTAATTTCCATTCCCTGTCCCTATAAGCTGTTATTCTTTCATCTTTCCATGCTTCTGCTATAAAGAAATCATCTGATTCAAAAACATTTTTTCCTTGTAGCCATGCATTTTTTTTCATGTCCTTTTTTTTCATGTCCAAAAAATAAAAAATTGTTGGAACTAAATTTATTAATGAAATAATTTTATCAATACTCTGTTTCTTTACTCCCTTTCCATAAAACAGGAGGGGGATATGCAACAATTCATCATACAACTTTTCACTATGCCCTAAATCACCATGCTCTCTGAACTCTTCACCGTGATCAGCAGTTATAATAAATATAGTATCTGAATAATTTTTTTCCAGTTTTAAAATCAATTCTTTTATTGTTCGATCGACATATCTTATGCATCCATCGTATAAATTGATGTAGTCTTCTATTTCATCATCTCTTATTTTCTCTCTCAATTTAACATCGTCTATTTTTTTGCCCAGCCATACTTTTTTTACATGACTATATTTCTTTACTCCAATTTCCTCCAAATATTCATTTGGCGGTATATATGGCATGTGCACATCCATATAATGTAACCATAAAAAGAAAGGCTCATTCGCTTTTTCAATCCATTTAAATGCCTCAATGTTTATTCTTTCTCCATCTTCGTGAGGCAATTTTTTCATAAAAACTGCTTTAAATCCTTTTACTGCTTCATGTAACGCTTTGCTTATTTTACTCCTCTCAATTTCATCTTCTACTTGACCTAGTAAAAAATCATTAAAGTAATCAAATCCTCTATCATATCCATAAAATTTTGATATATATGGATTTGAATGAACAGCTCCCGTCATATACCCATTTTCCTTCAAAAAATCTGCAACGCTCTTCCTTCCTTCATGAAATTTTCCTGTTTTAGCTTCCTGCGTGAACAGTAAGGGATATGTAGATGTTAAAAAAGATGGAACCGAGTGACGGGTGTTTGGGCCGTTTGCAAATGCATTTTTAAAAAACATGCCTTTTCTCGCTATTTTGTCAATAAATGGGGTGGTCTTTCTTTTATACCCATAACAGCTCATATGGTCTGCTCTCAGGCAATCTACTGTAATCAGCACTACATTCTTCATATACTTTCCATTATTTTTTCAATTACATCCACATTTTTTGCTCCAATTATATGGCTATTAAATGGCATCCTCCTATTTTTAATTGATTCTATGAAATTTAATGCTTCTTCCTTTATAGTATTATTTGCTTCTATTTCAATATCATATTCTCTTTCATTTCCTTCAAAAATATGTATTTGTTGCTTCACACATTCTACTTTCGCCATCTTTTCTTCACCAATCACTTCCATCAGTCTTTTTCTTTCTGGCGTCACCCAACTTAGCTCTATATTTGCAACAAAATCTTTGTAATCCAAATTTATGAATGCGATCTCGCTCAAGCTTTCTCTCCTATAAAATTTTGTAGCCACCTGCCAGCCTGCTGGCCATTTTCCCGTTAAAAAATGTATAATGTCTAGAGGATGGGGAAGTAAATCCCATATTATATCTACACCATTTATTGGATTCATTAATGTTGTCCATTTTAGCGTTAGATAATAAATTTTTCCAAAATAGTTTGTATCCATCAGCTCCCTTATTTTTCTAATAACGTTTGCAAATCTGAAAATATGCCCAACTTGCAGAATTAATCCGCCATGAGCAGAGATTTCAACCAATTCATATGCTTTACTCGCATCGGTAGTCATTGGCTTTTCCAATAAAACATGTTTTCCATTCTGTAATGCTTCTTTTGCAACTTCATAATGAAAAGCATTATTTGTGCATATATGAACGCCATCTATATCATCACCTTTTAAAAATTCTCTGTAGTCCTTACTTACTTTTATCACATGCTCTCTGTCTTCAAATTCTTTTAGCACCTCTTCCCTTACATCACATATGCCCACGCCTTCTATTTTTCCCTCCTTAGCTAACTCAATATATTCTCCAACAACTTTTCTACCCCAATATCCTACTCCTATTATTCCAATATTCATTTAATCACCATAAAATTTTTTTATTTCTCTACAAACCATCTTTAGCTCACTTTCCTTCAGCATTGGATACATAGGCAAAGATAGGCAAGTATTTGCATGATGCTCTGCATTTGGAAAATTCTTTCTGGTATATCTTTTATATGGTTTTAGCTTATGAACAGGCACTGGATAATGTATCCCACAAAATATTTTTTTACTCCTAAGATGTTCTCTTAATCCGTCTCTCTCCTCAGCTTCAATTACAAATAAATGATATACATGCTTTTCATCTATTATTGGTAGCTTTATCTTTTCTACATCTCTCAGTTCCTCGTAATATAATTTTGCAAGCTTTCTTCTTTTCTTATTCATTTCATCCAATCTTTTTAGCTGGACTCTTCCAAAAGCAGCATTTATAGTATTCATTCTCGCATTATATCCTATGTACTCACTATAATTACTTCCTCCATGCTCTCTGAGCAATTTTGCCATCTCTGCTACTCTCCTGTCGTTTGTTGTAATCATGCCTCCATTGCCAGCCACTGTCATATTCTTTGTTGAATAAAATGAAAAGCAACCAATGTCACCTATTGCCCCAACTTTCTTGCCGTTATATTCTGCTCCATGAGCTTGGGCACAATCTTCAATTACATATAACTTCTTTTCCCTTGCAATGTCTATTATTTCCTTCATTTCACATGGCAGTCCATATAAATGGACTGGCATTATTGCTTCTGTATCTCTGTCTACATCAATTTTCTTATAATCAATATTCCAAGTATGGGCATCTATATCTACAAATTTTGGTCTTGCACCAGCTAAAACAATGCTTTCTGCTGTTGCAACAAAAGTCATAGGAGTTGTTATAACCCTTCCTTTTATCTTTAAACATCTTAAAGCAATTACGAGAGCATCTGTTCCTGAGCTTACAGCAACTGCATAATCAACGCCAATATATTCTGCAAATTCTTCCTCAAATTTTTCAACACTTTTTCCTCCAACAAAAAATTCTTCCCTTAACGCTCTAAGCACTTCCTTCTCCATTTCTTCATCAATAAATGGCATTGAAGTCGGTATCACCATTCTACCTCCTCCTTTATTATTCTTGCTGGATTTCCTACAACAACAGCTCTATCGGGCACATCTTTTGTAACTACGGCACCAGCCCCAACCACCGCAAATTCTCCAATAGTGATACCGCACATTATAGTGGCGCCAGCTCCTATGGATGCCCCTCTTTTTACCAATGTTTTCACAAGTTGCCAGTCTTCCTCGCCTTTTAAGCTTCCATCTGGATTTATTGCGCGAGGATATTTATCGTTCGTGAAAACTGAGCCAGGTCCTATGAAAACGCCGTCTTCAATAGTTACTCCAGTTGGGATAAAAGTGAAGGGTCTTATTTTACAATTGTTCCCTATTTTAACTCCTTCCTCAATATAAACAAATCCCCCTATCTTACAATTGTCTCCTATTTCGCATTTATAAAGATTTACTGGCTCCCTTATGATTGTATTTTTTCCTATTTTACAATCCTTAATTATATTCATCAGTTTCGTTATGTAAGCATTGTATAAAAATATTAGGATGTGAGAAATTTTTATGAATTGAAAAAGCATTCATTGCCATGATTGAAAAAACATTGGGAGAAGTTTTGGACGAAACTGCAGGAAAATATCCAAACAATGATGCTTTAGTTTATCTGGATGGACCACGCTATACTTATAAGGAATTTAAGGAAATTGTTGACAGAACAGCAAAAGGCTTGATTAAACTTGGAGTGAAGAAAGGAGACCACGTTGCAGTGTGGGCGTATAATGTACCAGAATGGGTTATATTGCAGTTTGCTACAGCTAAAGTTGGAGCTGTTTTAGTTACAGTAAATACATATTACAAATCTGCCGAGCTCGAATATTTGCTAAAACAATCTGATACAAAATATCTTTTCCTGATAGATAAATTTAAGGATGTTAGCTATGTTGATACCCTCTATAAAGTTATGCCCGAGATAAAGAAGGGGGAAAAATCGAGCAAATTTCCATATTTTGAAAAAGCAATTTTCATGGGAAAAGAAAGATTTGAAGGCATGCTAAATTTTCAGGATATTTTGGATATGGGAAAAGAGGTGAGTGATGAAGAGCTTAATGAAGTGCAAAATTCATTGAATCCGCATGATGTAGTAAACATGCAGTATACTTCCGGCACAACAGGTTTTCCTAAAGGAGTAATGCTTACTCACTATAACATTGTCAACAATGCCTACTGGGTAGGAAAATATCTTGATTTGAGCAATAAAGATAGACTTTGCATCCCTGTGCCTTTCTTTCATTGTTTTGGCTGTGTTATATCCACGCTCAATTGCGTTGTTCATGGAGCAACAATGGTGCCCGTAGAGATTTTTGATGCCGAAAAAGTTTTGCAAACCATTGACAGAGAAAAGTGTACTGCTGTTCAAGGAGTGCCTACAATGTTCATAAGAGAGTTAAACCATCCTGAATTTGATAAATATGATTTGTCGTCTTTACGAACCGGCATAATGGCTGGCGCCCCTTGTCCAGTTGAAGTTATGAAGCGTGTCATGGAAGATATGAATGCGAAAGAGATAACTATATGCTATGGCTTAACAGAAGCGTCTCCAGTTATAACCCAAACGAAGAGGGACGACCCGATAGAAAAGAGGGTTGAAACAGTCGGTAAGCCATTGCCCCATATAGAAGTAAAAATAGTTGAGCCTGGTAGCCATAATGAATTGCCACCAAATACGCCAGGCGAGTTAATTGCTAAAGGCTATAGCATAATGAAAGGCTACTATAAGATGCCAGAAGCGACAGCAAAAACGATAGTAGATGGATGGCTTCATACCAAGGATTTGGCGATGATAGATGAGCAGGGCTATGTTTATATTTTGGGAAGAGTGGATGACATGATTATTAGAGGGGGAGAAAATGTATATCCTCGCGAGATAGAAGAATTTTTGTACAGGTATCCGAAAATAAAGGAAGTGCAGGTTGTTGGTGTGCCACATCCAGAATATGGAGAAGAAGTGGTGGCATTTATACAGCTTAAAGAAGGAGAAGAAGCGACAGAGGAAGAAATAAAACAGTACTGCAAAGAAAACATTGCAAGATATAAAGTTCCAAAATATATTTTCTTCGTGAATGAATGGCCTATGACGGCTAGTGGAAAAATACAAAAATTTAAGCTTCGTGAAATAGCAAAAGAAAAGTTGGGAAGATGAAAATAGGGCACATTTCAGATATACATTATGGAAAAAGCTGGATGTTTGTTGAAAGAAAAGCAAGAAAAGCAATAGAGAGAATAAATAAAGAGGAAGTAGATGTTGTTGTCGTAACTGGCGACCTAACTGACTATGGGCTAAGAGATGAATATAAAGGGGTAAAGAAATTGCTTGAGGAGCTTAGCTCGCCATATGTTGCGGTGCCTGGAAATCATGACGCAAGACATGAAGGATACAAAATTTTTGAAGAATATTTTGGAGAAAGATTTTTTATAAAAAAATTTGGGAGATACAAATTTATTGGTTTAGACAGCAGTGAGCCAGATATAGATGAGGGACATGTTGGCAGGGAGCAAATAGAAAGGATGCACAGCAGTATGGATAGTAATTCGGTTATTTTTCTTCATCATCATTTGCTTCCTATACCAAATACAGGGAGGGAAAGAAACATTCTAGTTGATGCTGGAGATATATTAAAGCTTCTTAGTGAATATGGAGTAAAGCTTGTTTTAAATGGACATAAGCACGTGCCATGGGTATGGAACATAAACAATATTGTTGTTTCAACAGCAGGAACAGCTTCCTGCGAGAGAACTCCATACACGCAATCTTTTAACATTGTAGAAATAGACAAAAAAATAAAAATAAGAAAAATAAACGTTTCGGATGGAAAAGAAAAAATCATTGTTTTTTAGGAATCGTTGACTGGTTATAAAAAATTTTTTTATACAAATTTTTAATTAATTCTGGGGAATAACATGAATGCTAAAAGGATGAATATAATTCTTTTGGCTTTAGTTGGTTTACTTATTACATCATTTCTTATACTGAAAATGGAAATAGTTAATAGCGTTGCACAAGGCGCAGGCGATATTTTATATGTAGGAGGCTCTAGCCCTAGTAATTACACAAGCATACAGTCTGCAATCAACGATGCAAATGATGGAGATACAATTTTTGTTTACAGTGGAGTATATTATGAAAATGTTGTTATAAACAAAAGCATAACATTAATAGGGGAAAATAAAGAAACCACAATAATAGATGGAAGCAATAGTGGAGATGTCGTAAATATAACAGCAAATGGAGTAACAATAGAAGGATTTACAATAAGAAATAGCCGTTGGCATGCTGGCATTAAAATATGTTATGCAAACAATGTAAACATA
>VBQI01000038.1 GCA_008297865.1 Thermoplasmata archaeon | reverse complement strand
TATTCCATAGAAAGCGTGCAAAATTGGATAGAAGCGTTTGCTGGATTTAGAAATTTCTACAAAAATTTGGGGGTGTTAAGTTGATGGTCTCCTAAACATAAAAGGAAAAAAATTAATATGACTTTTTTATAAAAAAGTAGAAATGAAAAGATACCGGCGACACATAGTTGCTGCTGGAATAATATTATTTACAATAGCAATTTTGTATATCACAGGAATTATAGAAGGGGTGCTCACCATAATTCTTCTTCTTTCACTCTTTCCATATGCATCTTTTTCAATATTTCTCTACCTTGTGAAACTGCCAAGAAGGAAAAATGCAATTGATGTCTACGGAATTACAGAGAAAAAGTAGAGGAAAGCCAATATTAAAAGGATGATAAAAATGATTATGAGTATTTTTAATGCAAATTTTATGATTTTCCATCCCACCATCAATGCCACTGCAATAATACAAATAATAATCCAGAAAGGAATGTCTAACATAAAAAGTAATGAGGAAGGAATATTTATATCCTAAGCAAAATTTTCAGTTTCTTAGGCAATTGCTCCATTTTCCCCTCTTTCAATGAAATGGCTGCATCTATGCACACTTTCTTTACTTTCTCAAATAATTTTTTTCCGAAATCTTTGCTTGCTTCTGCAGGATTTCCAATATATGCCTCTTCTGCTCCAACATCCTCGAATCTTTTTATTGCATCAAACACGCCTAATTTTATTTTTATAGGCTTAATTTTATAATCCCTCACCATTTCAGGAAAAAGATAAAGGGAAAGAGATGTTTCCTTTACATCTGCATGCACTTCACCATCTACTTCTTCAAAAAGCTCTCCTCTAAAATATGCTACAGAAATAGGCTCACAGGCTAAAATGCCATGTTTAGTAGCCTTTTTTATTGCCTTGTGAATAGCTTTAATATGCCATAAATCCATATGAAAGTTAAAAATCAAAAAATATTTGAAGTTGTGGCGAGTAAAAGAGTAAAGAATATCACTCAAAATTTTATACAGACTTTTCCAAGAAATAGAAATTGTCCCTGGAAAATTTTCTGCATATTTACAAACTCCAAGTGGCAATGAAGGCAAAGAAACACTTTCAATCCCTCTTTTTTTGAGTTCCTCAGCAGTTTCTTCTTCTATTTTCTTTGAGATAATGAAGTCAGTTGCAACTGGAAGATGAGGGCCATGAGCTTCCATCGGACTAACTGTAAGGAAAAATATTGTATCCTTAGGAAGTTTTTCAATTTCTTTCCAGCTAAGTTTTGATAGTTCCATATTTCCGTTAAATGACAACTTTATAAATGTCTTTTTCTTTTATAATGATGAACATATTGCTTGGTATAGGAAATGAAATGAATGGTGATGATGCAATTGGAACATATGTTGCAAGAAAATTTAAATGTGAGGGATGGAAGGCCATAGATTGTGCTACAGTCCCAGAAAATTTTACTGGGGAAATACGCAAGCACAAGCCAGATAAAATTATCATTGTTGATGCAGCAGATATGAATTTGCCTCCAGGAGAAATAAGAAAGATTCCGAAAGAGAAAATAAGGAAAGTAAATTTTTCAACCCATACGATTCCTCTGTCTCTTTTTATAACGCATTTAGAAAAAACAACAGATGCGGATATTTTTCTTATCGGCATACAACCGAAAAGCATGTATGGAAAAGTTAGCAATGAAGTTATGGAAGCAGGGAATAAAGTAATAGAATACATAAAAGAAGGGATGATAGATAAAATTTGTGAATTATAGATGGCAATAGTGGAGAGTAAACACTTAAAAAGTTCTGATATATTATTTTTTGCAATGAGGGGAATTGAGGGAAGGCAGAAATTTAAATAGCTCTCTACCCCATCCTCAATTCCCCTCTCCTATTGTTATAAATAACTTAAATTTATCGAAATTTTTCACTTAAAAAACCGTAATTTTCCCTTCTAATATCTCATTTTGTATGTTTCCCATCTTTTCAACGTGATCCCTTACGATTTCTTCAATACCTGAATCTACATTTCCATCTACAATACCTATGCTAATCACCATAGGATCAGTGATTGGTCTTCCAATCTGCGAGAGCATTTTAACATATACTTCCTCTACTTCATAATTCCTTGCAATATCATCTGCAATTCTTGTAGCAACAATATTATAAAGCTTTCCTACATGCGTCACAGGATTTTTGCCTGCTGCCGCCTCCATGGAAACTGGGCGATTTGGGGTGATGAGTCCATTTACTCTATTTCCTCTTCCTACAGAGCCGTCGTCGCCATTTTCCATTGATAAGCCTGTTACAGTTAGATAAAAGACGCCTTTTTCATAGTCGTCTGCGGTATTAATTGCAAGACTAACATCTTTATCGGTAATTTTCTTAGAAAAATCAAGGAGCTCCTCAGCAACTTCTTCTTTCACGCTTATATAATGATCGGCATTCGGAATATACCTGTCCACCATAGCAATTGCAACAGTTACTTCAATCTCATCTTCCTTTCTACAACTCATAACTTTAACATCTTCTCCAAGCTCTGGAAACCTTTTTTTCAATGTCACATTTATATATTTCTCCATTTGCAAAGTTAGTTTTTCTGTTTCTGTGAGAGGAGCATATCCTGTCCCAACAGAAGTATCGTTTGCAAGTTTTCGACGCGGGTCGTATACACTTTTTAAATCTTGGCTACCTTCCCATATTTTACAGTCAAGCATGACATCTGTATCTGCATTCAAATTTGGAAAATTATTCTCCAAATATTCATGGGCAGATTTTACTGCAATTGCTCTAATTGGAAGACGTTTATTTCCAGCCATTGCAGTTGCCCTTCCAACTAAAAGGATGTAAACTGGTTCAATAATTACGCCTCCACCAAATTGGGGCTGGCTTTGTCCTCCAACAATTTGGCATTCATCTGTATTGTGATGCATTATATATCCAAAATGCTGGAGATATTCTCTACACAAAGCCTGAGAAACATTCTCTGCGAGACCATCTGCAACTGTGTCTGGATGACCTATGCCTTTTCTTTCAACAATCTCTATCTTCTGTTTCTTCACTGGAACTATATTCAGATTTTCGACTGCAATATTCATAAAATGTGGATTGAAAAGATATACTTATATTTTTGTTTTTATTGTCTGAAACGTCGATTAATTTGCGAAAAATTAGAATAAAATTGAAATTAGTGATTCACTAATTTTCGACGTCTCTCTGAAATGAGAAATTTTATAAACAAAAAACCCTTATGGGTATTGGTGGCTATGGATAAACAAGATAAGACAGTTATAATGGCTGGAGTCATTATTTTGATAATTTCCTTAATTGGCATTATTTACCACGAAAAAACTTATGTAGCATCCGAAGAAATAGGAAAAACATCTTTTAGAGTTACATGGGATGAATATTTTGATGAAATTGTTGAGCGTGGGGAAGTTGGTAGAGACGGATGGCAAAACAGTTATCCAATAGAGATTGGGGGAAACGCAGTGATTTCTTCAATAGAAGTCAGGTTAACATGGGAAGATAATTTGGATTTTCATGGCTTTATTTTACCGTGGAACTGGACAGACAAAATGGAATTGGGTGTTGAAATCCCAGAGATGCAATTTTCACAATCTGCATCTGGATATGAAGGAATAGAAATAAAAGCTTCTGGAAATGCTCCATACGATTTTATGATGGAAGCAAAGAATGAAACAGAAGTAATTAAGAAAGTGAAAGAAATGGTAATGAATGAGACAACATGTAAGATAAGCATATCAATAACCCCGAAACCTATCTTCTTTGATAGAGGAAATGAGTTTACATTGCATATAAGTTACAAATACTATATGCCGAGCATAGAAAGAACTAAGTAATTTTGAATCTAAGAAAAGCAGCTATTCCTCCAAGAGCCAAAAGTTTTTCTCCCCCTTCATGGAAAGAGCTTATAAAGGTTATCTTTGCTCCCATTTCTTCAGCCCTTTTTATAATTTCTTCTTCTTTCCTAACCATTTCATTTAATATCATCAACTCCTCTACCGCACCCATTTCAACGGCTTTTCTCACTTCCTCCTCGCCATATGCTACCGCTCCACCTTTTGCAATTTCTTCGAGTAATTTTTCAACAATTTTTATTTCCATCGAAGTCCTACTTCCCTCCATCATTTTCTCTAGAACACCTCTTTTTATTGCTTCATATATTCCAGTCATTCCTTCATGAGAAACATTTTCAACAATATAGTCATCTATTTTACCTTTTGCAAATGAAATAAACTTTTCTTTTTCAAAACCTGGACCCACAATTGCCAATGGTAAACTTCTTTCCTGTATTTTTTTTAGTATCTGTCCATAGTATTCTTTTTCATCATATTTTTCTTCATAATTCTTTCCAGAGCGATGAGAAAATATATGAGCAACTTCTTCCACACCATATTCATGCACTACCGCAATTGTTGCTTCTTCATCATCCATAGCAAGTATGGCAAATTTTGGATGAATTCTTATTGCTTCTTCGATCCTTTTCAGATGATAATCCTTCCATTCTTTTTCAATTTTTATTTCCATTGGAGGATCAATGTTGAAAGTGTGATACGCTCCTGTTTCTTCGCCTTCTATAATTACACCTCTTATCCTAAGCCTATCAGTAAATTCTTGAAATTCTTTTCCTGTCACCCTGACTTTAAGATAAACTTTCTCTTTTTCTCCTTTTTTACTTCTTATTTTATCTGTTGCTTTTTCTTTACTCCTGAAAGTGAAAGCAGAAAATATGTCTCCCTCCTCAATTATGTTGTATAAATGCCAGCAATCTTCCCTGCTTTGAATTAATATTTTCATTTCTCCTTTCTTCATGTCAGCATGCAACACTTTCATATTTTCTCCTCTTTTTTCATTAATCCTCCGGGAGGAAGGGTTCTCTGGACTTCTTCTATGCTTACTCCAAAAATACGGGCAATTTCCTTTGCCACCTTATTTTTATCCTCATTTCCTGGAACAAATATTATCCATCTATCAGCCCATTTTTTTATTGCAGAAGGAGGCGCCCCCATTATTTTTTCTTCCCCTTTTATCATCACCTTCCCTATACCAATTTCAAGCGAACATTTTTTATAATTTCTTTTTCCTCTTATGACAAACGCTCCCAGAGGCAAATATTCCCCAGCCTGCGGAGTTTTCGACACTTGCCATGGATAAACCCAGTAAACTTGTGCCATTGAAAAATTATTCCATGCTTTTGAATACACAGCAGCAAACTGACAAGCTTCCTCTATTGTTTGCTCATTTATAGGTAATGGATTTCCATCTATATCACAGGCCTTAACAACGCATGATGGTGAGCCGTGCACATCCGCATGTACATATATGTCGCTGTCTTTCATATATTTCTTTACCACCTTTTCATTTGTTTTTGCGTCTCTTCCTCCAATAACTAGATTTCCTTCCGAGGAAATAAACCATCTAAAATTTTCAAACCAGTATTTTTTTCTCGCTTTCTTTTCTTTCTTCTCTTCTTCTATTTTCACTTCTTCCAGCTTCTTTTTTGCTTCTTCAAGAGCTTTTTCAGCTCCTTTGATTTTATCCTTCATTTTTTTACTCATTTTGTACTTTTCTTCTGCGTTCTCAAATACACTTTTCCTTGTATCTAATTCAATTAGAAGCTTGCTTCCCTCATAAGGAATCTCAATGATTATGAAAGGATGCTTACGTTTTTTTATTTCATTTTCCTTTCTACCCTTTAAAACATCTTCAATTAATACATAATTTGCATAAATTGCATCTGCCTCTTTTCTATATCTATTAGCTTCCTCCCTGAATTTTTTTATTGCTTCTTTCTGCTGTTCTATTTGCCTTTTTATTCTTTCTCTCTCTTCCTCAACTTTCCTTTTTTCTTCATGAATTTTTGAAGAAATGATATGATAAAATTCATCGCATGCTTCATTCATAGAATTATAGAAATGGTGTTGAAATCCTTCATATCTTTTCATTGGGAATGGCAAAACGTCAATAATTTTTCCATCTTCTTCAACAATAACTGGAGAAAATTTCTTTTCAACAAGCCTATTCATTAAATTCATAAATGATTTATATAATTCTTCTTTTTTCTTTTCATCAATTTCATCTCCTTTTAAGTTTTTTTCAATATTTGCAAGCAAACATATTTCTTCAGCCCACTTTCCAGGAATGCCAATAGCAACAATATCTCTAACCACATCTTTCTCTTTCCCTATTTTCTTCATAAAACCATCCACTGAAATTTGCATTGGATTTGCCTTTGATAATGGAAAAACGTACGTTTTCTTTGGTTTTAAGACACGATGAGACCATTCCTGATAAAATAAAGGGAGAATAATTTTATTTTCTTCATCAAGAAGCAAAATATTTCCATTCGGAATAAGTTCGCAAACTATTCTGTATCTCTTTTCCTTTTGTATTTCAAAGATTACAATGCGGTCAAAATCATATTGTTCTATTTTCACGATCTTACCATTCTTCAAATATTTTCGGAGCGTCATGGCAAAAGCAGGTGGATGCTCCTTGCTTTCTTCTCTATATTTACTGATACATAACCATTTTCCATTTTTAATAAAAATTTCACCTTCTTTTTTTAAGCGGATATAAATTTCATCGTCCTTCTGATAAATTTTTTCAATATATTCTCCCTCATATTGCTTAAGCTCATGAACAATTGCATATATGTCAAATACATCTAAACTTTCTTTCACATTGAAATATCTTTCATTCTATAAATGAATTTTCAAACATGGAATGCCTAGTAAGACATATTCTTCGACCGTTTTATAGTCCTGCCAGTCATCCATTGGTATGTTGTTCAAGTAATTAGCAAGGGCGTTATAAAACATTTGACACAGATAAGAAGAGTTGTAATAATTTTTGAAAAACTCTATTTCCAAATAACCAGAAAGACTCTCTGCGGTTTTGTATCCTCCAAATCCATAAGACAAACCAGTTGAACCAATAAATGCTATTGCCCCACCACCATATTTCCTTACAAAATGCCATCCTATGCATTCGTAAGTTAAATTAAATTGTGCAGTATGGCAAGCATTGGCAAAAATAATTGGCAATTTGTAACCATTAAAATAGAAAGGAATGTCAAAGATTGTTATACCAACCCATTCTTCACTGTTATGGGGATGATTTGCCCAGCTATTTGGCGAGCCATGTCCAGAAAAATCAATGAAGGATACACCCTTCATTATTTCTCGCCATATATTTACTCTACTCAATGTGCCATCTGATGCTTTTAACATTATGCATTCAAAATGGTGCATTATTTCGGCAATTCTTTCATTCAGATATTCTCCTTCATTTATGTCATCAGCATCATACAAGTCAGTGTCTCCCCCACATAGCAAAATACGTTTATTTTGGGAATTTTCATATTTAATAATTTTATTCACTAAAATCTTCAGTTCTAATTTATTTCTACAAGCAAGCCTTCCAACATAAACATCTGGCATCAAATCAACAGAATCATATCTCCCCCCATTATTGTATTCCGCAAAAATGCCGTTCCCGTTGCTATCCCAGTCATCAAAAGCAACGCCATCTTCATATTTGTAAATGTCAGCAAAATATAGGTCGCTTATAAATCTTCTCTCTGTAAATGGTGGAACAGCATCAACAGCATAAGCATATCTAACTGGTATTATCCATGCTCCTGTATATTTTCTCCCACCTACTAGCAAAACATATTCTATACCCCATTGTTCAATAGCATTTTTAATGAAATACTTAAGTTTCTCTGCATCATCTCTTCCATTCGTCGGAAAATATTTGCTGGAATATATCTCACTTAATCCAACTACAATTGTTTTTATTCCTTCTCTTTCCTCATGCGTTTTTAATGGCTCAAGATCCTTTACCCATTTATCTGGAGCGATAACAAGCAAATCATATTCATCTTTGCTAAACAATGATTCTGGTGCAACTTCATATTCAACTTTTATGTCAAAATTCCTTACATACAAAATTTCATTTCTAGAAGCATTATATCTTACTGGATATAAATGCAATGAAAGAAATATAACGTGCTCCCCATTCTTAATACCAACTCTTGCTTTATAACTAAACCAATTTTCGGGATAAAAATCTTTTAATTCGTGCACTCTTTCCTTATCTTCTGTAAAAGCTATTTTCTTATTCAGCTTCATTTTTTCTATTCCCTCTACTTTTACTTCTATTCTTCTTATTTTTGTTCCCAATGGAAAAGTATACAGCTTTGTGTAATAAGGCAAAATAGGACAGCCAGCATTATATAAATATTTACAATCCTCGCTGGTGATATAAGCATAATCATTTATTTTTTTTATATCAAAGGAAAACATTTCTTTGCTTCTTATTTCATCAGAATGGCTTACTGTAGGAACAATAAAAACAAGCGATAGCAATATTGCAATAAATTTTTTCATAAATCTAATTTTTTATTCATTTAAATTTTTAATGTTTATGGCTATCTATGAATATGTGTACCAGTTTTTCCCATTAATGCATCCCATGCCTTTTCTATAGAAGTTATTATCGCTTCCTTTCCTCCATTTTCTACGAAATTTATCGATGCTTTAATTTTAGGTCCCATTGAACCGGCGGGAAAATGTCCCTGCTCATAATACTTCCTCACCTCTTCTATACTTGCCTCTTTTATTGCTTCCTCATTTTCCTTACCATAATTAAGATATGCATACTCAACGTCGGTAAGAAAAAGCAAAATGTCTGCGTTTATTTCGCTTGCCAGCTTTTGAGAAGCCAGGTCCTTGTCAACGACAGCATCTATGCCATAAAGCATGCCATTTCGCTCAACAACAGGGATGCCACCTCCGCCAGCAGCGATAACAATAACATTTTTTTCAATAAGCTTTTTAATTACACTGCTTTCAATAATTGAAATTGGCTGAGGGGAAGGCACAAGTATACGCCATCCATTCTCATATCTTCCCATTTTATGACGTTTTTTTATCTCTCTTGCCTCCTTTTCAGAATAAACTGGACCAATTGGTTTCGTTGGCTTGCTAAATTCCTTATCATTTTCATTTACTAACACTTGAGTTACGATGGTTGTAATCTCTCTTTTTATTTTCTTTTTCCTGAACTCGTTTAGTAAACATTGCTGAATCATATAGCCTATTTGTCCCTGAGTCAATGCTCCGCATATGTGCAGAGGCATTGGAGGAGTAACGTTTTTTGCAGCTTCCTGCTGTAAAAGAAGAGCCCCAACTTGAGGACCATTGCCGTGAGTGATAACAAGTTCCCATCCATTCTGAATCATTTTTACTATGGAACGGGCGGTATTTTTCATTGCATCAAATTGCTCATCAATGCTTGCCTTTCTATCCTTGCCAGTTAATGCATTTCCTCCGAGAGCTATGACTGCTTTCATATTGTTATACCTTTCCTATATTTAAATAGAAACTATGTTTGTGCAAAAGCAATTGCAAAACTATCACAACATTGGCATCTTTATGCCATATTTTTTAGCCATTTTTATTGCTTCTTCATAGCCAGCGTCTGCATGCCTTACAATGCCTAAGCCTGGGTCTGTTACGAAAACACGTTTTATCCTCTCATCTGCCTCCTTGCTCCCATCACATACAACAACCATGCCTGCATGCGTAGATAATCCAATGCCTACGCCTCCGCCATTATGAATGGCAACGTTGTCAGCGCCCGCAGCACAGTTCAGCAAAGCATTAAGCAAAGGCCAGTCAGCTATGGCATCGCTTCCATCTTTCATTTTTTCCGTCTCCCTGTTAGGGGAGGCAACACTTCCAGCATCTAAGTGGTCGCGAGTTATGGCGATGGGTCCTATAACCCCTTCTCTCACCAGCTTATTTATCTCCAAAGCAAACTTATCTCTTTCTCCATATCCAAGCCAGCAGACGCGAGCAGGCAAACCTTCCCATGGCAAATGCTCTTCTGCTTTCTTAATCCAGTTTATTAAAATTTTATTTTCAGGAAACATTTTCATGACAAGTTTGTCAGTGGTAAGTATATCATTGGGTTCGCCAGTTAAAGCAATCCATCTGAATGGGCCGCGTCCATAGCAAAACATTGGGCGAATGTAAGCTAAAACAAAGCCTGGATAATCGAAAGCATTTTTCACTCCTGCTTCATAAGCCTGTCCTCGTAAATTATTTCCATAATCAAAGACTACAGCACCCTGCTTTTGAAATTCAAGCATTGCCTTGCAGTGCTGAGCCATTGATTTCATAGAAAGCTCTACATATTTTTCAGGCTCTTCCTGTCTCAATTCCATTGCCTCATGCAAATTCTCACCATAGTAGCCAGATGGAACATACCCATTTAAAGCATCGTGAGCAGATGTTTGATCTGTTACCACATCTGGAATAATGCCCCGCCTTACCAACTCTGGATGAACATCTGCACAGTTGCCAAGCAAAGCAACAGATATGGCTTCGTTCTCTTCCTTTGCATTCTTCACTATATCCAAAGCTTCATCCAAATCATCTGTTTTCTCATCACAATATCCAGCCTTAATTCGCCTTTCTATCCTGCTTTCATCGCATTCTACTACTAAGGCAGCGCCTCCATTCATTTTTATGGCAAGAGGTTGTGCACCTCCCATACCCCCAAGCCCACCAGATAAAACAAATTTTCCTGCCAAAGTGCCATCAAAATGCTTTCTTGCACAGGCAGCGAACGTTTCATATGTGCCTTGTATAATGCCCTGAGTGCCAATATAGCACCAAGAGCCAGCTGTCATCTGGCCATACATTATTAAGCCCAAATCTTCAAGCTCGTAAAATTTCTCCCAGTTGCTCCATTTTGGCACGAGGTTTGAATTTGCTATAAGCACAATAGGAGCATCTTTCTTAGTTTTAAAAATCGCAACAGGCTTTCCAGATTGGACGAGCAAGGTTTCATCTTCTTCCAATTCTTTCAAGCTCTCAACAATTTTGTTGTAGCATTCCCAATTTCTAGCAGCCTTGCCAGAGCCTCCATAAACAATTAATTTTTCTGGAATTTCAGCATTTTCCAGATTATTTTCAAGCATCCTCAAAATGCCTTCCTGTCTCCATCCTTTACAACGCAAACTTTTACCACGAGCAGCCTTAATTTGCATGAAGTAAAAATAGGAATGGAATATAAAAGTTGTGAAGTATTATTTCCTTTCAAGTTTTATTGGTAGGATTTTAGTTATCTTGTGCGTGATGAATGGCTATTTTTATATTATTAAAAACTTCTTCAAAATCTTCGCACATCTTATTGCAAGAATAAGCTATAATTAAAATAGACGAAAAACACGAAAATTTGAAAATGCAATAAAAGGGGTTGACTATTGCATTTATAGCGTCTATAATTGGAGATGGGGATTTCCTGACAATCCTCTTTCCAAGCCCATCAAAATTTATATATAATGATTACACACTTTATAAATCATCTCCGAAATAATATTGAGGGATTAAATGAAAGGAAATATCTCTGTAGCTGTTGGTATATTTGCTTTAGTATTTATTTTTGGGATAGTCTGTTTTCCCACAGAAAAAACAAAATGTTCATCATCAGATGCAACTTCTGGTGATATACTTGTATTCTCTGCAGAAAAAGATGGTGACAGTGATATCTATTTAATGGACATTGAAGGATTTGAAACAATACAGTTAACTTATTCACCATCTTATCAGGAGAATCCAGCCGTATCTCCAGATGGAAAATATATTGCCTACTGTTCTACAGAAAGTGGTACAGGAGAGGTATATATTATGAATATTGATGGAAGCGGTAAAAAAAGATTGAGTATAGGAGGAGGACAGCATCCCACATGGCATCCTTCTGGCGAATGGATTTATTATGCTAAACCTATTGGTCTGAGACCATTCTCATATAAATATGCAATTTGTAAAGTAAGAAAAGATGGAACGGGGTTGCAAAGAATCACCTATTTTGGCTACCGAAATATATGCCCAAAAATTTCTCACGATGGAATGTATCTTTATTTTGCTGATGATCCAAACTGGACTCCTGATGACAGAATTGTGAGAACAAATGCAGATGGAAGCAATCCAGAAATTATTCTTGATAGAAATGGAGTAACAGAAGGAAAGTTTTCAATATCTCCAGATGATAGCACTTTACTGCTTACAGTATCAGAAAATCCAGATGGATATACAGAACCTAAAAATCTATATTTTCTGGATATTGAAACGGGAATAAAAACCCGCATTTTTAATAGAACTGGAAGAGAAAGCTATAGAAATGGATGCTGGTCTCCAGATGGAAACAAATTTGCATATTCGTATAGCTCAGATTACCTGTATGAAAAATATGATTTATATATATACGATATGAAGAGTAAGAAAAGCATTAGATTGACCAATACCCCCAATATAAATGAAAATGAAATTTCTTGGGGTCATTTGGGCTCTTCATCATTGGTAGCATGCTGGAATTTCGATGAAGGGAAAGGCAATGTGG
>VBQI01000037.1 GCA_008297865.1 Thermoplasmata archaeon | reverse complement strand
TAAAATTTTCCTAATAAAATTTTCATATGAGTTGATATTTATATCATGTGGAGGACATTGTCGCTATGGCAAAAAATATGAGAGCGATTTTATATTTGAGGGAAATAGACGAAAATTTCATAAAATTTGTCTCGAAATATAACAGGCGCAGGAGCATAGCGGTGCCCGATTTCATTGAAATGCCAACTGGAAAATGCTTTATTCCTGCTTCATTTCCTGACAAAAAATTTTATTCGACTCTCAACAATGCAGAAAAGGCGATTTTTCTCTCCATGCTTTATATTGCACCTATATTGACATCATCCTATCTAAATGATTTTGAAAAATATGAAATTATGCCAATTATTGCAAAGGAGAAGTTGGATATAAGAGAGGGATTACGGCATTTAAGAATAGCTGAATATTCAATGCTTGATTATAGGCTGAGCATTGAGGAAAATATTGAAAACTATATTTCAAAAGATTTGAAGCGTTTCTGGAGAATAAAAGGCGAGAAAGAAAAAGTTGGAAGTTATTGTACCATTCACATTCCAGATGAATTAAAAGAAATTGTTAAGGGATATGCCATTGTTATTTCAATAGAAGTTTAGCACGAATACTATGGTAATTGACTACCTCCATATTATTACGAAAGTAATATGGTAACAAATTGAAAAACCTCTTTTCCCTATATCTTTCATCCCCACAAATCAATACAGCTTTATCTCCCTCTCCCCTTAACGCTCTTCCCAAAGCCTGAGAAGCTCTCCTCATTGCGGGAACAATGTAAGCATAGTAATTTCCCTTCTTTTTTCCATATAACTTTTCGTAGTATTCCAAATATAATTTTGTTTTAATACTCATTTTATCAAAGGGTATACCTACTAAAAAAATTCCTTCTAACTCTTTTCCAGGAAAATCTGCACCTTCTGCAAATCTTCCAGTTGCTGTAGCGCAAAGCACTCCCTTTTCATCGCAGTATGCACATTCTTTAAATTCATCTAAAATTTTTCTTGCTTTTTCTCCACTCATTCCCTGCTTTTCTATAAAAAATTTTCTTCCCGTGCTTTCTATAATTTTCTTTAACCCAGCTTTTAGCAATCCATTCTGTATGCGATAACTTGCAGAAAAAATGGCAACATTTGAATTCATGCTTTCAATAAACTGTTTTATACCTTCAATATATTTTAAAGCCATTTCTTTGCTTAGTTTTTCTCCTTTTGTCGAAATTCCATTAGTTATCAGAGCCACAATCCTATTTTTATTGAAAGAAAAGTTGAGGGTTTTCCCAACATAATTTTCTAAGCCAATTGTTTCTGCAAAAGCATCTATTGGAGCCAGAGTGCCGGAGCAGAAAATACATTTTTTAAACATATTCCATTTGTCATGAAGAATGACCGAAGCTCTCATATCAAACAATTCAATATAAAAATTTTTCTTGCTTCTCCTTTTAATAAATGCAATCCCTTCTGTATGTATATTTTCAATTACATTCAACCAAAAGCTAGATAGATGATACAATGACGAACGAGGTCTTTTTCCGAGCTTTAGTTGTTCTCTCCTTATAATATTCCCGTATCTTTGCATCGAAGAAAATACATCAATTAAGCTAATCTGACGATTTAGTCTTTTTAAAAAAGAAACTGCATCAAACTCTTCTTCTCTTTTTTCCATACTCACACGTTCTTCCATTAATTTCTCCTTTAAGTTCAATAGAAAATTCTCAATTTCCCTTGATTCATCTGTTCCAAATTTTTCTATTTCTTTTAACGAATTTTCCACGCTTCCAAAGCTTATTTCATCTGAATTCAAGCCCATACATGCATATTGTAAATTATGAGCTTCATCTACAACCAAATAGCTCTCTTCAAAAGGTACGTACTTCCGAATTGACCATCCAAGCTTTTCATTTACAATATAATTATAGCTTAATGCAACTACATCTGCAAAAGGCAAAAGTAGGCGTTGAAATTTATATGGGCATACTCCCCAATTTTTGCATAAATCCAAAATTTCTGAATAAAGTAATGGCTCGCTCAAGATTTCGTTGAAATCAATTTCATTGTCATACTTACATTCCTTCTGGCTTTTGCAAAGAAAAGAAACATCTTCGTAACTATTCAATTTCATTTCTTTTGCAAGCAAACACATATCTCTTTTGCCTCTGTAAGAGAGTCCAAAGAAATTTGTCCCTTTCTTCTTATTTATCACTTTTAGTTCCTCTATCGGACGATCTGTTTCATTTCCCGTTCTGACTGCCCATATTATTGGTCTTCTTTTAGTTAGCAAAGTTGCAAGTATAGCAATAGTTTTTCCAAAGCCAGTAGGAGCTTGTATGCAAATGTTCGCTCTCCTTAAATTTTTTCGAATGAATTCAATGCATTTTTTCTGCTCCTCTCTTACCATATATGGAAAGTAATCCACATTTCTAATGAGGGATAAGATAAAAATTTTGTTGGAGAAAATTATATAAATAATAATGCTATACAGTAGCATGCTAAATAATAGCACAATTTGCGTTGTAATAGTAATCTTTGCATCTCTTTGGGTTCCTAATCTAGCAATAAAAACTGATGCGAATATTCTATATGTCGGTGGAGGCGGCGAAGGAAATTACTCGAGCATACAAAGTGCCATTAATGATGCCTTACCTGGAGATATAATTTTTGTATTTGACGAATCCTCACCATACTATGAAAACATTTGTATCAATAAAAGTATAATTTTGATTGGAGAGAACAAGGAAACCACAATTATTAATGGAAAATATGAAAATACTATCACAATCCTATCTGATTCAGTATCAATAGAGAGATTCACAATAATAAATGATTATGGGCATGGAATCGTTGTTTATTCATCCAATAATCACATTTATGGTAATAACATTGTTAACTGCGATTTAGGACTGTATCTTATTAATTCCAGTAATAATACCATCACTCAAAATTTTATATCACATAATAGCGTAGGAATTTATATTGAATCTTCATCTAATAATAATATTTTTGACAACATTATTTTTTCGAGTGAAGAATGGGCAGGGGTTTATTTCCTATTTTCAGATAATAATACTTTTTCAAGCAATTTTGTGTTTAATTGTAGAGATGGCATAATTATGAGTAACTCGAGCAAAAATTTGGTTTATAAAAATAAAATAATCTATAATCAGTTGTGTGGTATGGATATGTGGGGCGGTTATGGAAATAAAATATGCTGTAATAATATCAGTTTCAATGGAGATGATGCAATAACATGTTATAGTAAACAAAATTTTATCAGCAAAAATTCAATCTTATTTAATGAAGAATATGGTTTGTTTATTTTTTCGGAGAATAACACAATTTCATTCAATGTGGTAAAAAATAATGGGAAGGATGGTATATTTGTAAGTTCTAACAACAACAAAATAATTGGAAATAGAATAAATTCAAACTGGGGAAGAGGAATTTACCTCCACTATTCAAAAAACGATATCATTGGGGATAATGTTTTTGTAAATGATAGCTTGTATATGAGGAATTCAGTAAAGAATAAAGTTTTCAATAATACTGTAAATGAAAAGCCTTTAGTATGCTTAGAAGATAAAGTAAATATTGAAGTTAGTAAAGTTGGAGAGGTAATATTAATAGGTTGTAAAAATATTACTATAGAGAATGTTAGCATTTCTAATGTTGATGTTGCCATTCAATTATGGTGCTGTTCCAATTGTAAAATTTTAAACAATGATATGGCAAGAAGCAACGAGGGAATTTATATGAGCTTCTCCTGTGATAATATAATATCTAATAATTTTATTTCGAATTGCGAAACTGGGATATATCTTGAAGATGCAGATGCAAATATCATAAAAGAAAATGTTATCCTGAATAACAAGTTAGGAGTCAAACTTTTTTCCTGTGACGCCAACTTTATTAGTCACAATAATTTCATGAAAAATAAGAGACACGCATCTTTTATTTTTAGGGAAATTGACAGATACCCTTTTGCTTTCAACATATGGATTAGAAATTATTGGGATAGGCCTCGCATACTCCCAAAAATCATCCTTGGTTATTACTGTAAAATTCCTGTAATAAATGTAGATTGCTTTCCTTTATTTATGCCATATGAACGATGTTTATAAAATGCTGAAAGCAAAGCCTATAATGAGCGCAGCTACCAATATCATTGCAACACGGGCATTTCCATTTAACTCTGAAGTTTCTAATGCACTCTTAATTAGCCCATAGGAAATTATGAAAAACCCTAAGATTCTCATAATAATGCTAAAAGCATTTATTGCACTGAAGCCATGGTATCCCGTCTGGAAGTAAGCAATTGCTCTTATTAATGCGCCTACAAAAACAAATATCATGCCAAATATTATAGGAGATGCTATCTGTTTTATAATATACTTATCCAGTTCGTCTTTCATACTTTTAATAAATTATGATATATTAAAATATTATTGAGTTCATAGAAACAATAGCTTTATAACTATAGGCTTCCTCCCCCATCTTTTTATACAAAAATTGTTTATTTTTTTGTGGATTTATTCAAGCTTTCGTATTATCCCTTCTTGGCAGAGGCAAAAGAGTGGGTTAAAGAGCAAGGAGTAAGTGTTGAAGAAATTTTATCTGACGTTATATATGAGAGGGCAAGAAGAAGGGCTATAGAGAGAATTGAACATGCAATTTTAAAAGGAACGATAAGTGAAGCGCCTTTAACAAATGAAGTTGATTGTGCAATGGAAATATTTTCATACCCAATTGCCAGAATGATAGCAGTTTCTTTTGAAAATGAATATGTTTTGCGTCGCTATGCTTTAGCTGAAGCAAAAAAGGCTTACGAAAGAATGAAGAATGAAGATATGCAATTCATTGTCCATATTGCTGAAGAATTTGGGATGGAGATAAAAAATGATGCCATTCATTTTTCGGATTACCTGAGATATGCTCCCACTTGGGATATGAAATGGAAGCTTGTCAACAGAGATTTAAAAGATGGTTATGTAAGCGTGGCGAAGCAGGAAATTGCTCGCCTCCTGCAGGAAGCAATAAGAAAGAAAATTTACGATGAATTGGCTTATCTTTATGCTCCTCCAGAGATAAAAAGAGTTTTTTACAATGACATCCTCCGCTTAAGAAGCAAAGTCGTTGTTAGGAAAGAGAAAAAAATAAGAGGAGATGCAAGTTTTCCAGATTTTCCACCTTGTATAAAAGCAATTATTTCTGCGGTTAAATCTGGCAAAAATGTTCCCCATGTTGGAAGATTTACTTTGGTTACATTTTTGAATGCTATTGGAATGGATGAAGATGAAATTTTGAAATTATTTTCAAAATCTCCAGATTTTCAGGAAGATAAAGCTCGCTATCAAATTGAACACATTACAGGAAAAATTTCAGGCACAGTATATTCAATTCCAAGATGCTCCACCATAAGAACATGGGGTCTTTGCTATCCAGATGAAAGATGCAAATATGTAAGTCATCCATTAATGTATTACAGGAGGAAAAGAAAATGAATTTCCTACGAAAAAAATTTTACTCATATTATCTCCACCCTTCCATAAAATTTCCTCATCGTGTCGAAAGAAGAGAATTTGCCTTCGTTTTATTCAATGAGCAGAGCATGCACCGCCACATTTCATTCTCATCAAAAGATGGACTACTAAACTATCTAAAGACGAATATCCCTGCCCATGTCTATTATTCCTCTGCCTATTATCGCAATCCTTCAGCAAGCACAATGCAGGAAAAAAAGTGGATGGGAGCAGACTTAATTTTTGATTTAGATGCAGACCATCTGCCAAATGCAAAAGAAATGAGTTATGAAGATAGTCTGCGGGAAGTTAAAAAAGAAGCCATAAAACTCCTTTCCTTTCTTATTGATGATTTTGGATTTTCTAAAGAGGAGATAGAAATTTATTTTAGTGGTAGCAGAGGATACCATTTGCATGTAAGCAATAGTAAAGTGCTTGAATTAGGTAGTCAGGAGAGAAGGGAAATAGTCGATTATATCACTGGCAGAGGATTGAACATTGAAGAAATAGCAAGGGAGAAGAAAATTTATAAAGGAAAATTCGTAGATAAAACCATAGAGATATGCCCTCAGGCAGGAGGGTGGAAAGGAAGAATCGCAAAAACACTTATTAAATTTTTCAGAGAAATAAGGAATATGAGTAGAGAAAAAGCAATCGAAGAATTAATGAAAATTGAGAGTGTAGGCAATAAAATGGCGGAAGACATTTATGATGCCTTAAATGATGAAAGAATGAGGAGAATTGAGGAAGGAAAGCTTGATCAAGCGACAGCATTTAAAAAAATTGTGAAGCCATTGATCAGAAAACTCGCAATATCGTTGCATAGTGAGGCAGATGAGCCAGTAACTGCAGATATAAAAAGGCTTATTCGATTGCCAGGCTCTTTACATGGAAAAACTGGCTTGAGGGTTACAGAAGTTAAAATTGATGAAATTAATGAATTTGAGCCATTGAGAGATGCTGTTGTCTTCAGTGACGAAAAGGTGAAAATAAAAATGCTGAAACCATTCCGTATAGAAATGATGGAAGAAGAATTTGATTTAAAAGGTGTAGCAAAAGTACCAGAGTATTTAGCAGTATTTCTAGTGGCAAAAGGGGTTGCAGAAGCCTTTTCCTAACTCATAGCTTTTCCTAACTTACTTCATCTTCTTTCTTACATAAACTGCTCCTACTGCTAATACTGCAACAAGCAGAGCAATTATATATACACCATATGCACCTTCCTTCATTTCATGGGGATAGCTTGTTGCTCCGAATAAAGCATGACCACCTATAGTTTCATTGCTTTCCAGAGCATCTGGCTTCTCCCAACCATAAAGAGGACTCCATACTTTTAAATCTGGGTCTCCAAAATAGCATACATTCTCTTTTATGTCCCACCACCATTGCTTTGTTAAATATCCAATGCCCGTCTGCATTATCCCAAATGTGAAAGCTTCTCCGGCTGTTTTACCGAGGGCTATGTCCCTTGCAAACATGTTAACCGCAAAAGCAGAATACCATGAGGTCTCCCATGGGTCAATAATTTGAAAAACTGAGCCATGCCTCATTAAAGTTAAATGAAGGTATGTATTTGAAATGAGGCAGGAACCTGCGTTGAAACCACATGAATGTATGTTGCCTAATGCTTTATCCATATCATATCCAGTATAGTCTGTTGTTCTTAATCTTCCGAAAAGAACCGTTATAATATTCCCATCATATCCCGCCATCCTACTGAGCCATGTATTCTTAATTATTGGTATATCACTTAGCTTTGCGGGCACAATATCTATGCCGAGTAATTTACTTTGAGATAAAATATCTGGTTCTTCGGTGCATCCATCTAAATAGCCAGGAAGATATATCTCATAGCCTCTCCATGGATTTGGTTCTATAGTTGGGAGACTGATGTTAATTCCTAAGAAACCAGGAACGCCGTAAGGATTCCAAAATGAAAGAGTGCCCGAATTTTCGTGGTATCCATGAGTACATTCAATCCACATGATGACGCCACGGTTTAGGTTCTCCATTGTTGCAGAAAAATTTGTTGTAAATGCTATATCATATCCTGCTTTTCGAAGATAAAATGGGACAGCCTCTGATTCACTCAAATCTGGCCAATATGAGCCATACTTTCCATATTTAGCAAGCACATCATTATCTATTGGATGCGTAGATGGTTCATAATATGGCGTGATCCCGCTTGCACATGTATAATTGAAGCCCCAATACTTGCTAGCTCTTTCATTGAAGCGATGGGCATATGTAATCCATGAATTTAGCACAGGATAAACAAATTTTTCTTCTTGACTTGGCTTTATAATTTTGAGCGTCCCACTTACAGTTCTTATGCTTTTGCTACCATTGATAAGCATTATTCCATTTTCATTTAAAGCAGGATTTGCAAAAATAACAGCTGGATAAAAAATGCTTCTGCATATCCAGTAGCTTGCATCTACAGGTGAGCCCATTATCCTGCCAGGATAGGCAGCGCCAACAAAAGCACGGTCCCATGGTGTGCCTATATCAAACTGTCCCGCCACTGTAATTAAGCTTTCCACTTCTCCTGCCTTATCTAAGCCAATGCTTTCAAGATAATCATAAACTTCTCTTGCAGTTAAATACATTGCTGCTACATTTGGCTCTTCATCCCTTATTGCATGTCTTTTCCACCATTCATTATGCCACACGACAGCTTTAGAAAGCTGGTCATGCATATCAACAGCTACAAGTGGTGCACCATGATGCGCCGCCAGATATGCGGCGGGGGCAACATACAGTGCACCTGTTTTTTCTCCTTCGGGCTTAAGCTTGCCCACAAGCCAATAAGTCCATGGATCGAGCGTGGTGAAAACTACATCATTTTCATCTGTAAATTGCCTTATCTCTTTATAAAGGTCTTCTAAGTCGATGTATTCCTTCTCTATGTCACATAACCTTTCAATCATACTTTTTGAATCTGCAGTTTCATTTCCAACATTTATGAAATATACATTTTTTATCCCAAGCTTTTTAATAGCTTCCTCAGTGCAGGCAGGTAGTTCATTTGGTTTTGTATAGAGCAATGGAGCATTAAGTAACGAGGCTAAAACTGCCCCCTCTGCGGCACTCATTATGTAACAAGCTTCATTATATGGTAATTTATACTCCCATGAATATTCCAATGTGTAGCTCATAGTTGAATTTGTCTCATTTAATTGAACAATAACAGCCTTATATTTCCCATTCCCAAGCTGGTCTAAATGAAGCTTTTGTTTCGAAACATTTGTTGCAACTGCTTCTCCGATAGCAACGTTATTTTCGTCTACAATAAGTAAACCAAGTTTTCCGTCTCCTTTCCAGCTTAGTTCAAAATCTATATTCCTTGCCATGAAAGGTGGCAAATCTGGAAGTTCAACTTCTATCCCGGGGAAGAGCCTTAAATCAATGTAGTATGTGACTTTTCCAGTCATCACATCCGCCAATCTTTGGGTTATTGTCCCGTGCCTCTCTCCGAGTAAGCCTTTTGTTGGAATATCAACAATTGCTGCCTTCCACTTTCCAGGAGCATATACATAGGTATCTATCTCTTCATATGGTCCAACTAAAATATTCCAGTTCTCAGATGATGCCACTTCCATAAGTTCATTTTCATAATAGCAATAAAGCTGTAAATCTGGGTCAGCAGATGGTACAGTGAGCCCACCCTGAAGCAAGCCGATGGTAGCTAAAAACATAAAGCTTGGGAGCCAACTTACAGATGGCCAGTACAAATCTGCCTTTATATATTTATATTCAGATGGTACATAGAAATCATTGTATTGTGGTGCTATAGAATCCTGCTTTATTCCAGTAAGAGTTATTTCTTTTATTTCTTTTGCGGGGAGTTTTCCTTCTATCTGATTTTTAGTTCTATTATAGCTTCCATATGCAACATTATCAACGACTGCAATAACTGCATTATTACTATAACTCCAGTCGTGCAAAGCAATTTTACTTGCAATTTCATATATATCGTTACTGCTGATGTGAGTATAATTCTCTGCTTTCCAAGGCTTGTTTTCAACGTTTATATATTCAATTTCCTTCAGCTTGCCAGCATATGTAAGCCAATCTTCCATGAAATAGTCTAAGCCCTGTCGATGGTTTAATGAAAGTTCCTCCTCTTTTCCTGTGTGGTAATTATCATAAAAAAGGAGTGGGTAGGAATAAATTTTATTGCTTTCTTTCTCATAAAAAACGCTAGCCGGTATAGCAGCCATATAAGCAAAATCATCTATAAGGCTATTTTCATCGAATTTAACGAAAGTAGCTTTTTTTATCGGAACCACTTTTTCCCATGAAACACCTTCAAATCCAGAAGGAATTTTAGTATCCTCAGCAAATACAGGCCCTAATAACAAAGAAACTAAAGCTACGGATATGGCTCTCTTCAGCATGGTAATAAATGGGATATTAATATATAAGTATTTCATGCTTATTGTTATGCTCAATTACGCAAAGCTAAGAAATATTGAAGAAAAAGAGAAAGGAAGTGCCATGCTTACTGAAGTTGGAGCAGATTTTTATAGAATAGCAAACCAATATATAAATGAACTTGAGGATAGGATTGAGGAGGAAAAAATAAGGAATCCTTCATCTAAAAAAATTCTCCTTATAGCTGATGAGTTGCGCAATGCCAAAAGACTTTTAGAAAGTATCTTTGAGAGGAGGGAGAAAAAAATAGTGCTTGCAGCCCTATCATCGGCGAGAGGTGGGAAAAGTATGCCCGAAAATTTGACGAGAGAGGAAAAAATTTTTTATGAAGCAATGCTGGGTTTGTTTAAAGAAAATAGAAAAAGAATTTTCGAGAGCAACAAAAAAGAGTTTTTGATTGTGAGAGTAATAAAAGATATTCCACAATTCATGGGAAGTGATATGAAAAAATATAGCTTAAAAAAAGAAGATGTCATTTCATTGCCATATGAAGTTGCTCAACTTCTTATAAAAAGAGGAGCAGCAGAAGAAATCAATCCAGATTTCTAATGTTGGATGTAGAAAAACAGTAGTAGAAACATTGGGTGTAGCAGAAACAGCTCAATTACAAGTCAATCCAGATTTTTAATTTCTTTCACCAGAGCTGGTAAAATTTCTCTGACATTGCCTCTTAGCTTATAATCTGCAATATCTGCTATCTCGCTTTCCTCTCTGTTAATCTCAACAATTTTTGCTCCATTCATTTTAGC
The DNA here is from genome assembly GCA_008297865.1 of Thermoplasmata archaeon. Taxonomy (GTDB): domain Archaea; phylum Thermoplasmatota; class E2; order UBA202; family JdFR-43; genus VBQI01. Next base: position 1,910 of record VBQI01000037.1, on the reverse strand, counting down.
AACCAACGGAAGCTCATTTGCAGGATAAACGGCGCAAGAAGTACCTATAACGAGCATAACATCACATTTTTTTGCAACGTCAAAAGCCTTTATCAATGCTTTCCTAGGAATAGATTCGCCAAAGAAAACAATATTTGGTTTTAACACGCCATTACATTTGCAACGAGGCACTTCCTTTATCTCCACTTCATTAATTGAATATTCTCTTCCACAATTCATGCAAGTAAGGCGCGAAAAGTTTCCATGAAATTCTATAACATTTTTGCTTCCAGCTCTTGTATGCAACTCATCAATATTCTGCGTTATTACAGCTTTAACATATCCCAATTTTTCTAACTCAGCCAAAGCATAATGAGCAGGATTAGGCTTAACATTTTTCATGCTCTCAATCATCTCTGTCAACATTTTCCATACCTTTGCAGGATTTCTTAAAAAGCTTCCAATATATGCATATTCTTCTGGCTCATATCTGCTCCATAGCCCATCTTTACTCCTGAAATCTGGAATGCCTGATTCCGTTGAAATGCCAGCTCCAGTTAAAGCAACGCAATGCTTAGAGTTTGCAATTAATGAAGCAACCTCTTTCATGTTCCTTCTTTCCAGCTCGCCAAATATTCTCTCTGCTCTTTAGTGAGCTTATCTATTTTTATTCCCATTGTTTTAAGCTTTCTTCTTGCAACTTCTCTGTCTACTTCCCCTGGCACTCTATAAACTTTATTCTCAAGCTTTCCTCTATTTTCAACAATCCATTTAACTGCCAACGCTTGATTGGCAAAGGACATATCCATTACTTCTGGTGGATGTCCTTCTGCTGCTGCAAGATTAACCAGCCTTCCTTCCGCAAGCACATATATTTTTCTTCCATTTTTCATTTCATATTCAACAACATTTTTCCTTATTTGCTCTTTTCTCACTGCCTCATTTTCAATCCATTGTAGATTTATTTCATTATCAAAATGCCCAGAATTGGCGAGGATGGCACCATCCTTCATCCTCTTTATGGCATCGCCATCTATAACATGCTTGTTGCCCGTAACTGTAACAAAGATATCTCCTATTTCTGCAGCCTTTTTAATTGGCATTACAGAAAATCCATCCATCACTGCTTCCAGAGCCTTAATTTCATCTACCTCGCATATTATAACTTTCGCTCCTAAACCGTGGGCACGCTTTGCCAAGCCCTTGCCACACCATCCATAGCCAACAACAACAAAATTTTTTCCGGCCAATAGCAATGAAGTGCTTCGTAATATGCCATCTATGGTGCTCTGCCCAGTGCCATATCTATTATCAAAGAGATATTTTGTAAGTGCATCATTTACTGCAATTATGGGATAGCGGAGCATGCCTTCTTTTTCCATTACACGCTGTCTTTTAACTCCCGTAGTCGTTTCTTCTGTTCCTCCTATAACATTTTTAAGCAATTGTTGCTTTTTAGTATGTAAAGTTGTAACCAAATCGCCACCATCATCTAAAGTGATGTGAGGCTTTATTTTTAAAGCCTGCTCTATGCACCAATAATATTCATCATGGTTTCCCCGCCAAGCATAAATGCCGATACCTTCCTTTGCAAGATAGGCAGCAACGCTATCATTTGTAGAAAGAGGATTTGAACCGGCAAGCGTAAGTACAGCTCCACCAGCCTGCAAAGTTTTCATGAGCACAGCCGTTTCCTTTGTCACATGAAGGCAAGCTGCAATTTTTATTCCCTTCAATGGCTTATTTTTTTCAAAATCCTTTCTTATGTCATGCAAAACTGGCATATGTTGCAACGCCCATCTAACGAGCTTCTCTCCTTCCTTAGCTAATCTTATATCTTTAACTTTATAATCCATAATAGAAAAGCACCACTACTTAAAAACTATTTTCCTACTGGCGATGATTTTGCTCTTACATCTGCCTTATGTTAT
>VBQI01000036.1 GCA_008297865.1 Thermoplasmata archaeon | reverse complement strand
ATGAAGATAAATGAAAATAGAACAATCCCTCTTTTCTGTATTGCTGTTAGCAAAAATAAACCATGGTAACAGCAATTTTTAGCCAACATGCGGAGATACTGTATCTACCATAAATTATATAACTATTTTTTTATTAAAGGGGGTGTGAAATCGAAAATTAAATCCTTATTTGTTTTGGCTCTGTTAATCCTTCCGGTTATCGAGGCGAGCGGGAGCGTGGACATATATATAGTAAGCGTTGATGTTTATCCTGAAGAAATATACGAGGGAGACCAAGTTAAAGTAATGGTTACGGTGGGGAATACTGGAGATGAAAAAGTTGAGGGCTTATGTGTTACACTGTTTGTTGATGAGCCTGCTAACATAGTTGATGAAGTGTTAAATGTTTCAATAGATGCAAATGGGGAGAAGGAAGTAACACTTTACTGGGTTGCAGAAGAAGGTGAGCACACTCTATTTGTTTTTGCAGATTGTAAAGGAATAATTGATGAGGTAAATGAAGGAAATAATGTCGAAAGCTTCGATGTTGTTGTAAAAAAGCCAACGTACCCATCTTTCCCCCCCGCTAGGGAGATTGCCGAATGGTGGAATAGTGACTGGCACTACAGGGTGCCATTGGCTGTTTCAATGATTGGGGAGAGGGAAAATTTTCCATATGAAAATAAAATGGTTTTCTGTAATATAAACTTCTCTCACTTAATGGAAGACTATATTAATAAATCTCAGATAGGTAGCTTTTCAAAAAGAACATTTCATCCGGGTTCCATAAGAGTTATAGAATATGAATTGAAAGACAATAAAACATGGGTACCAAAGAGGAAAGTGGGTAGAGAAGTTTTGTTTAGCAATGATTACGATGCACTAGACAATGCAAATATAACAATTTTGTGGGTTATGGAAGGGAACGTTAGGCCCCACGAGAGAAGATACTACTACATTTATTGGGATACTGTGGAAAATGGCGAGAAGGACGGGGAGTTTGATAACATATATGCTGGAATAAAAAATGCAGAATTTGAAGATACTCGCTCAACTCAGTGGAAGAACGTTACAGAAGGTCCTGTAAAGTGGAGCTTGGGATATGTTGAAGACCCGATTGAGCATGATACATGCTATGGAATATCCGCAAGTGGATTATATGGCTCTGGCTATCTTTGGGCAAACAGCTATGCGAAAGTATATCAAAATTTTAAAGTGCCCGATGAGGGGAAATCGTATTACATATTACATGCGAAGGTATATATGTACTCAGACTTGGAAGATGTTACATGGAAAATTTTGATAGATGGAGATGCAATAGAATCAGGTTATTCAACGGGCGGATGGATAGAAATTTCAAAAAACATCACATCTTATTTGAGAAATAAAGCATACGTCACTATCTCCTTTAAAGTAGAAATTCCATATACAAAAATAGAAACAGAAAAACAAAGGGTTTCTGCGTATTTTGATGCATGTTGGATAGAAACCCCAAATATAGAATGCGGTGTAATGGAAAACATGACACATGGATGGTGGGGAAATATATATGGAGTAAAAAAGGAGTACATTGCAGGTGTTGACGGTAAAAATTATATAGACAGAATAGAAGTGGAGAGTGTTGCAAAGCCAAAAGAAGTAGTCGCGATTTTATATTCCCCCGATAACAAGATTATTAAAGTTTCAATGCCTTTCCCGGATCCAAGTTTCGAGGAAGAAAAATATACCTCTTTATTCTTTTCAAACGAACGTACTTCGAGTTCAAGAATACAGAGCAATGAATATAGGAGCGGGAGTAAAGCAGTTGAATTAAAATTGAGCAATTACGAAGGAAAGTGGCCAATTCAAAATAGATATGTAGGTAAAAATGACATGGCTGGATTAACACAAGTTATAACACATGAAATACCTCTTTCAAATATTCCTTCTCTCTTTTTCTGGTATAAAATTGAGGAGTCTTCACCAAAAAGTTACATAGCTTATACTCTTCTTACAGTTGGTACAACTCCAAAAACATATAAGATTTATCTGTCAGAGTTAGTCAAAGATGGGGAATGGCACAGATTTGATATCCCAAAAGCTACATTGAGTAGTTGGAGGGAAAGTGGAGGAAAAGTCAGAGGATTAGAGATAAAACTCGTTGCCAATGAAGAGGGAGCAGAAAATACAGTTTACATTGATGATTTGGGATATTCTTTCATGCCAAAGAATGCAACAGATAGAACAAGATGGTACATAAATGATTTTTATGAGTTCAAATGCGATGAAAAAACAGGAATATGGGAGTTAAGCATTAAAATGACAGACGCTTCTGATTACAGAATTGAAATACCTGTTGATCTTGAAGTTGGTTCTTCAACTGACTTATATGTTTCAAACTTAGAAGTTCCACAGCTGATAAAAGAGGGAGAAATTGGAAAATTCGATGTATATATAAAGAATATAGGGGTTAAAGATATTAATGGAACAGAGCCGATAAATGTTTCACTAGTTATATATCAAGAAGATGGGGAATATTATAGGATGAATTCCTCCATTGTTGGACTCTCCGTTTCTGAGACGAAAAAAGTAGAATTTGAATGGAGAGCAAAATATGGAGAGGAGAAGTATAATGGAACTTGGAAAGTAATGGCAAAGGTTAATGAAGAAGGAAAAATACCTGAATGCGACTTGTGCAATAATTGGAGATATGCCTCCTTTACTGTCGAGCCAAGACCAGATTTAAAAATAGATATGAAAGACGTGTTATTCAAGCCATCTAATCCTGCAGAGAATGAAACTTTTAACATTTCTATAATAGTTCATAACGTTGGTTATAAAAATGCAACAGCAAAATTGAGAGTGTATAAGAAAGAAGTTGGTGAGCAGAATTTCATTTTACTCTTCAATGGAAGTAAAGAAATATTTATTGAAAGAAAGAGTTGGGAAAAAATTGTTTTGGAATGGAAAGAGAGAGAAGGAATTTATAATATAAAGGTTGAGGTAGAATGTAAAGATGAAGTCAATACTGCAGATAACGTTGTTATAAAGGATATAAAAATAGGAAAAGAGAATGATTACGATCCTCCTGTTATAGAAAGCGTAAGAGCAGACCCCCAAATTCAAAAATTAGGAAAATATGTCAATATTTCGGCAACAATTTTTGATAATAAAACTACAATTGATGGAGCATATGTTAGCATAGGAGAGAAACAGTATTTAATGAAAAGAGTTTCTGATATGAATGTTTATTATGTCAATATTTTACTTGAAACCGTTGGCTATTATCGTTTCTTCATAAGAGCAAATGATACGTCTGAAGCGCAGAATATTGCAGAAAGCGAAGAAAGGGAAATTAGAATAGTATATGATATGGAGGATATAGAAGGGCCAATTATCAATGTTAACCCGTGGGCAACGAAGCAAGTTCTGTTTGGCAAAGTAAATATTTCGGCAGGAATAGAAGATGTAAATGGTGTGAAAAAAGTGCTTATTTTTATAAAGAAAGGAGATACGGAAGAAGAATATGAAATGAAGAAAGGTGAGGGCATTACTTATTACTATGAGAAAACATGCGAAAAAATTGGGACATACTATTTCCATATCAAAGCAATTGATGCATCTGTAAATTCAAATTACAATACCACCACCCAACTCTTTTCATTTGAAGTCCCAGAAGACTATGATTCAGATGGAGTACCAGATTTTATAGAGATAAACATTGGAGGAAATCCAAAGGATTCAAATGATACAATAGATGTTAGCATAGGAAATGAAAGTGGTTATTTAGTATGGGCTGAGGAGGATAGCAAATACATATACTGGGATGAAAATGAAAATGAAACAAGAGAAACTAAGGAATTGGATGTTGATGGCGATGGCGTCAAGGATTATTTATTTGATGTTGATGGCGATGGCGCCTATGACTACTATTATAATGAGGTTTTGAAAGAAGTTGGTATCTATAAGGTGAGTGAGGAAAAAGAAAAAGTGGAGACGATATGGATATTTCCTCCGTTGGGCTTATTCGTCCTTATATGTATTGCATTCATCATAATTAGAAAGAAATAATGGAACGCAGACGAGGAACAACGATAATTGATAGCAGAGACAAAAATATTATTACAGACACTATGGTAGTAATCGTGGAAGAAATTTTCTCTAATTTATTATCTTTAATTCTTCTATTTATCTTATAAATTGTAAAGCTTACGCCGTCTTTAAATATATAGCCACCATCCAGTGGCATGATCGGAAGGGCATTAAATGTTCCAATTGCAAAATTGAGCCAGAAAACCCAATAGATGATATTGTATATAATCCAGAAGATTTTTGGCGGAGTATATAGACTTGCTAAATCATCAGGGAGGGGGGATAATCCACTGAAAGGGAGGGAGATAAATGAAAAAAATTTAGTTTTTACGGAATCAAATGGCTCAATTTTTAAAGGATTTAACATATTTTTATAAAATTCAGTATTTCTTATCACATCTTCTATTCCATAGGCTCCTATTCCCAAAAATCCTTTTCCCTTATCTTCTTCATCATTTGTAAAAGAAAACTTATCTGCAAGTATTACAGAAATATTTGAATAACTATCGTTAAAATAATATGCTATCCATATTTTCTCGCCAGCTTTTGTAGAATTCAATGCTTTATAGAAATCTTCCCAGCTTTTAAGTTCAACACTACCGTTGGATCTGCTTATTCTGTAGAGCACGTAACCCTTTTTGAGTCCAGATTCTTCAGCTGGGGAACCTTTTACAACATTTCCTACATACGCTCCAAAAATAATCCTTTTGGTTTCATAACCCTTTTTGAAGAAAGTTATATTATAAAACTTTCCTGCTGTAAGATTGTTCTCTATCCTCTTAAAATCTACTACGTTACTTATTTCATTCCCATCTATTTCTGTTATTATACTCCATTTGCTTACATCGCCGATATCATTTTCCAGTATCACGCCGCTGGTTTTTGAGTTTATCAGTGGGGAAAAAACAAAAGAAAGGAGAAGTATACATATAACAGCAACAATAATATTTGAAGCAGGTCCAGCTGCGAATACCCTGCTCCTCTTTAGTCTACTAACTTTCTTTAATTGTTCTTCATCGGGTTCAACAAAGGCACCTATTGGAAATATTAGAAAAAGCAAACCCAATGATTTTATTTTCACTTTTCCAAATCTTGCCAATATGCCATGAGAAAATTCATGAATTATTATTGCAATGGCAAGAGCGAGTATTCCATATCCTATTGGGATAGCTGGATTGATACCAGGTATGCCAAGTATCAGGCGAGGAGAAGGCGCTCTTTCTGGAGGAATCTGAAAAGCTATTATTACATTAAGCAATATTAAGTAAATGGTTAAAATCATTGCTCCTATACACAGCAGAATAGAAATATTACCATAATGCTTCCATATTTTATTCTTGGAGATATTATCGATGAATTTCTTCCCTTTCTCGGTTTTCCAAGCAAGTAAGGGCCCCATTACTTCAAGCCCATATTGCTTTCCTCCTCTCTTTATTAAATATAGGATGATAGCCCAGACTATAAAAATCGATAAAACCGTGAAAATTATGTTCATTTTTCCTCCTCCTTATAGACATCTTCTAAGATATGATAAAGTACACTTCCTATGAATGCGATCAAAATGCCACCTATTATTTTTGTTAGGAATGGAAGAGACAATACATATTCAGTTAATATTACATGAAAAGCTATTTGTTCACTGATTTTCAAAAGGATTGTAAACGAAGCTGATAATATTAGTCCAAATGCTAAAAGCGAAAAAGGTATTATTGAATAATTCCATAACACTCGCCTTTCTTTGAAATATACATCAATAAATCTCCCCAAAGCAATCAATAATATAGCAATAATGAACCACCATAATACATCATTTATAAATTGAATAACATATTCTGGAGGTTTTAAATCCCTCAACCTATTAGTGGTTAAGACGATGGCAATAATGATTATGAATACTGAAAGAATAGAAGAAAAAATGGTCATCCTTCCCTTTTTTAATCCCACCAATATTTCTTTTCCCGCTTTTATGAGCCACCCTTCAATGTGCAGTATTCTTATCAGTAAATAGATACCAAGAACAATAAATATAGATGAGAGTCCGAGAGCCATTGAGCCAAACAATGTTGCAAATCCCCAGATAAGGAGCACAATTGCAATTGGGAGCATTACTCTTCGTTGTAATTTTTCATCTTTCATCAATCTACTTATAAGATAATATGTTCCCTCTAATGTCTGACTTTGTTTTACCACTACTCTTTTTATCGCATCTATTTTTATTCTCGACTCGATTATTGGAATAATATATTCATCTTCTGCACCGTCTGTGACAACAATAACTCTATCTGGTTTTACTTTATTAAGGACTTCATCAAGCTGTTTTGATAAAATTTCATCTGATGCGATACCAACATTTATATCCCCGCATATTGTTGCGATTTCAGCGTTTTCTAACTCATCATATGTTGAAATTGCGGAAAAAAGGCAGTTTACATCTGTATCTTCTGGATCCACAAGGGCCAGCTTTTCGGCGGCCTTTAAATTTTCTTTTCTTCCTATGACTGGTGAGCTTATTCCAGCTTTTCTCCCAAAATCATTGTCTCTATCTATGCAAAGAACCAAAGTTTTCATGCTCTATAAAAATCTATTTATCCTATAATAAAATTGCGATTTTGTTAGCGGGTAGAAAATGTAGGCTAAGTATTGCTTGATGCTGTTTTCTCCTCTTGCACCCCTCTTGCTTCAAACAAGCTGAATATGAATACTTCCACATAATCTGCTTCATGTAATCCTGCATCATCAAATGCTTTAACTGTAAGATTCTTTGACCCAATAGATTTTCCCCATTTCCATTCATACGGTGATTGCGTATCATTATATTTCTCATCGCCATCTACATAGAATTTTACTATTTTTAGATTTAAATTATCGCTTGCATTTGCCACCACAGTTATTCTCCCTATGATAATCGTTTTTCTGAAAGTTGGCATAATGCTTCTTCCAAAGAGATAAAATTTCCTCTGCTGAGGAGTTTCAATACTAATTAAGGGGGCAGTTTTATCTATTTTTACAGTCACATTTTTAGTTTCTTCTACATTTCCTGCAATGTCATCTGAATAGAATTGCAGTAAATGCTCTCCTTCTTCACTTATTACAAAGCTTCCTGTATATTTTGTCCAGTTTCCATTATCTATTTTATAGAAGGTTGCATTCACTCCGCTTCCTGTTTCATTCACTACAAATTTTACAGTTACATTACTAATATACCAATCATTTTCACCAGCTGTTCCATTAAGTTTTACAGTTGTTTGAGGTGGAGAAGTATCTACTGTAACTTGACAGGTATCTTCATCATATGCTCCAAAGTCATCTGTAACATTGAGCGTTACAGTATATATGCCGTCGCTGGCGTATGTATGCTGTACTGTTGCTCCAGAGGCTGTTGAACCATCGCCAAAATCCCATTCATAGCTTGTGATTTCACCATCTGGATCGGAGCTTCCTCTCCCATCAAATGAAACTGTTTTGCTATTGACAATTTGGTCGGGTCCTGCATCTGCTATTGGTGGCTGATTTTCTATCGTTATATTATCTTTTGCAATATCTACAACTGTGCTTCCGCTAATATTCCATATAACTATGAGAGTAACAGTATATGTACCCGGTTTTTTATATTGATGTGTTGGATTCTTTTCAGTTGACCCACTTCCATCTCCAAAATTCCACATTCTTTCGGTAATATTTGCTTGGTCATCTGATGTGTCATTAAATTGGACTATGTCTGCGGTAGATGGATTGGGTGGCGACCATGTAAAACTGGCTTGCGGGCCACCATTTCCATATGAGGAAATAGCAGAAAGTATCAGAGCAATTGAGACAACTATACTTAGCTTTTTCATTTTATCTCCTAAATTGATATACTAAAGAGGTTTTTAAGTATATCGGATGCAGAGCCCATTTTAACAGAAAATTATTTCAATTTAAATGGATATAAAAGCGTGAAAAAATTTATTCATGTATTTCTGATGGGCATACTCTTACTAATCCTATTTTTATCTTCTGGTTTATATCTCATAAATGGGGAAATTATGGGCTTGGAATACATGCTTGTTATCGTTCCTGAATTATTCTTTCTGGAGTGGTTGGTTCAGGGAAATAAAAAGAGAATTAAATATGAATTACTATTATTATCTGGCGCCATTCTTATAGCTGTTTCCCTCCCTTTGTTTATTGATGGCATTACTGAATGGAGTTATTCTGATTTTAATAAAGAAATAGGAATTGAAATTGCAACAATCTTACCAGGAGTCATGGTATTTGCTATAGGCATACTTCACATTAAAAAGATGGATGAAAAAGATTTTTTGGGCAAATACAATGTTTATGGAATTTTAATAGCTGTTCTAACAATAGCTGTTTTTATAATAAGCTTGAATCCGGTTGTTGTGCGCTGGAATAAAATAGCTCCATATATTTTAATATTAATCTTGCTTTTTATCTCAATTTTCTTGCTCAAATATTGGTTGAAAAAAGAAAATGTATATCAGAAATGATAATATTATTGACACCCATTTGCCAAAAGCTATAAATATCCCTTCCATATACGTGTATAGACGTGTAAAGGCGTGTGAGAAAATGATAGGAAAATATGTTGGTCTTGCAATGTTTGGTGGCGGAATACTCCTGCTGGTTGGCTACGGAATTTATAATCTAATAAAGGAAATAAGCAATATTAATGCAATTGTGCTTACAGCCATTCTTGCTATCATTGGTGGCATCGTTATTCTCCTAATTTCAACCGCAATGGACAGAAAAAGTAAGGAATTAAAAGAAATAAAAAAGGAGGATTTGAGACCATGATAGTGGTAAATACAGATTTTGTTCCAGGAAGAAAAATAAAGGAAGCTCTTGGATTAGTTAGAGGAAACACTATTCAGGCGAAGCATTTAGGCAAGGACATTGTGGCAGGATTTCGTAACATTGTGGGGGGAGAAATAAAGGAATATACAGATATGTTGAGCGAGGCGAGAGAAGTAGCCTTACAGCGAATGATAGAGAAAGCGAAAGAAATGGGGGCGGATGCGGTAATAAATGTAAGATTTATGACATCAGCAGTAATGGGTGGAGCTGCAGAAATTTTAGCGTATGGAACGGCAGTCAAATTAGAATGATTGGCATAATATTTCTCATTACAGGCTTGTTCCTTCTATTCTTTGGTATTGCTTCCATTTTCTTTCCAAGTTTGCAACGTTTCATTAGTGTGCCAGGAGCAGGAGCTTTCAAATCCATAATATGCATTATTGTAGGCATCATCTTGTTACTCATTGCATTACCCATTCGCTTCCCGGTGTGAAAATGCCGAAAGTAACAATAACTCTGAGCCAAGAAATATGGGAATGGTGGAAGAAAAATCCTTGGATTAATCTTTCGCAACTTGCTGAAAGAGAGCTAAGAAGACTGAAAGCTTTGGAGGAGCGCGTGCTAGGCACATGCCCTAAGTGTGGGAGCGAGAAATTGAAGTTTGATGGAAAAATATATAGATGTGCAAAATGTGGATATGAATATGGCTGAGGTGGGTGATGGTAATGATGGTAACAACGACAGATAATATTCCTGGTAGAGAGGTAAAAGAAGTGCTTGGCATTGTTTTTGGAAGCTGTGTGCAAACAAAGCATTTAGGAAAGGATATAAGGGCAGGACTTAGAAGCATTATAGGTGGAGAAACAAAAGCATATACAGAATTGCTTGAAGAAGCAAGACGCACAGCAATGCAACGTATGATAGAAGAGGCAGAGAAGCTTGGAGCAGATGCAATAGTAGGCATGAGATATGCAACAGCTCAAACAATGAGGGGAGCAGCAGAAATAATTGCATTTGGAACTGCAGTAAGAACATTTTAGATGATATAATGCTTCTCTTCTACATTGTAAATGCTTTTACCAACAAGCCATTCAAAGGAAATCCTGCAGGAGTTGTAATGGAAGCTGAAATGTTTCATGAGAAAACTATGCAGAATATTGCATCCATGCTTAAATGTTGTGAAACAGCTTTTGTTATGAATAGCCAGCGTGCAGACTATAAGCTCCGCTTCTTCTCACCAAAGAGAGAAGTAGATTTATGTGGACATGCCATAATAGCCACTTTTTATACAATGATGAGTCAAGGATTCATAAGGAAAGAGAGATTGAAAATGGAAACGAAGGCAGGAATTTTTGACATAGAGCTTAGAGGCAATAAAGTTTTTATGGAGCAAGCAAAGCCCATTTTTATAGAGACAAACATAAGCAAAGGAGAAATTGCAAATGCTTTAGGAATTGAAAAAGCTGGTAAGATGATTTGCCTATAGAAGCAGTCTCAACAGGGCTTTTTTCTTTAAATGTTCCAATTAAAAATCTTGAAATAATGCAAAACATGAAACCAAATTTTGAGAAAATTAAGGAAGTGTGCATTAAAAATAAAGCAGGTGCGATTTTCACCTTTACTTTTGAAACGATAAACAAAGATTGCTTGATTCACGCCCGTTGCTTTGCCCCATTATATGGAGTAAATGAAGACCCTGTTACTGGCACCGCAAATGGAGCGCTTGGTGCCTATTTGGCGAAACATGGCATGCTAAAGGGCTCTTCATATAAGGCAGAACAAGGACATGAAATAGGAAGAGAAGGAGTTGTAAGCGTTGAAGTTGAGGAGAAAATAAAAATTGGTGGAGAAGCCTATATTGCTATAAAGGGAAAAATTAATTTATGAAACCCCAAGGTAGTTTGCAACTCTCTTAAAGCCTTCTCTTATAATATCGACATTTTCTACATGGGGGCCGTAGCTTATACGGACGGCATATTTTAAACTCTCGCCAAATCCTTTACCAGGAATGAATAAAACACCTGTATTTTTCAACACGCGCTTTACAAATTCATCTGCATCCTCATCTACCTTCATTAGAGTATATAGCCCGCCCTGAGGAACAAGGCACGGCATATCTAAATATTCTTTTATAGATTCAATTGTAATATCTGCCGCCTTTTTATACGCCTTTCTTACACCTTCCAAATATTTTTTAAGGCTACCATCCTCCAGTGCTCTATGAACATATGAAGTGAAGGCAAACTGGTGCATAGTATCTGGACATAAAATACTGCATTGCTGAACCCTTTCTAAAGCTTCAATTATTTTTTCATCTGCATCTACCCATCCAAGGCGCCTGCCCAAGCCTCTTCCCCATTTCGAGTTGCTATGAAGCGCGACCATGAATGGATAGTCTGCGGGACTCCATGAAAAATAAGATGGTTGGCTGATGAAGCATTGAGTTTTATATGCATAATCAATTATCATAAATGATTTTTTTTCATGACACACGTCGGCGATTGTTTTAACGAATTCATCATCAAAAACTTGGGAGGAAGGATTATCGGGTGATGGGAAGAGCACTATTTTTGGCTTTTCCTTATCATATATCTCCTTGAATTTCTCTGATAGTTCATCAGAAGGCTCATATTCCCAACTCTCTTGGTTCAATACCGTAAGCCTTGCAATTTTTGCATTTCTTAGTGTCATTTTTATTTGTCCAGGATAATTTGCATATGTTGGATCAAAAAGCAGAATTGTATCATGTGGATTTGCAAGGGCAATAAATAAATCATTAGCAAGTTGTGTAGAAGATTGCCCTACTATAATATTTTTAATTTCAAGCTTTACGCCGAACAGTTCTTTTTCCATCCTTGCAATTGCCTCTCTGCATTCATCAAAGCCAAGCGTTGGGCTATATTTTCCAGCGTCATAAAATTCCTCAGAATCGCTACATATTTTCATATATTCATGCCTAAGCTCTTCTGGAGGATGATGACCGACCCACCCTCCTCCATATGAAATAACTTCATCAGGGTCTAAACCCATGTTAATAATATTCTGCCTGCTTGCCATTTTCATAATCTGGCGTATAGGAGAGGGCTCATTAATCATCTCTTCTACGAGGTCAGATAATTTCATGGAGAGGAATGAAAACAAAGCATATAATTTTTTTGCGAATTATATTATTTTTCTAAAAGCTTTACTTCTATTATGTCATAACTTCCTCTGTTTCCATCCCATTTTTTTATTGCTTTATTAACCTTTAAACTTTTTTTGTAGAGAGGACAGTCCAGAACCAAAGTTTCATATTCTCCTCCTTCCCCAGCCATATTTATTCCATATCTCCCGTTTAATATCTTTAAATCAGCTATGCATTTCTCATCTATTTTCCTTCCGAGCCAGCTTTTATTTAAGCCGTAAGCAGCAACAGCAGTTATAATAACTTTGAAATTTGCTTCTATTAAATCGTGAAGTAACATTTCCTGATTTTTATGCCAGATTGGAGTAAAAGATTTTACATTTATTTCATGACATATTTTTTCTATCCTCGTCCTCTGGTATTCGCTTGCAATTGCTCCTGAAACAACACCTTCCACTTTTGCCTTTCCAATAAGTTCTTTTAAATCATCGAGTTCTTTTTCTTTTTCAGCCTCACTTTCTTTCATTAGCAGTGGCAAACCAATTGCCTTCGATATAAAAGGCAATAAATGGATATTTTGTCCATGATACATCCATGAATTTTTTTTAGGATATACAGCAATTAAACATTTAATTTCCCATCCATAATGCATTGCAATATAGCATGCATATAATGAATCTTTACCACCGCTAACTAAGCAAGCAACCTTCATTTTATGTCATGCTCATCTCTTATTTCTCCAAATATTTCCTCTATTAAATCTTCCAGCGTAACCAATCCTCTTGTTTTCCCATCTTTTGATTGTATTACAGCCATATGCACTTTTCTTTTTTGCATCTCTCTTAACACGTCATCTATTTTCATCTTTGGTGTAATCTTTAAGATGTTTCTCATTATCTCTTTTATAGGTGTATCCTTATCTTTTAAGAGAGCATCTTTTATGTGAACCATTCCGACAATATCATCTCTATTTTCCCTGTAAACAGGAAATCTTGAATAGCCTGTTTCAACTGCCTTCTTTACAAGCTTCTCCACAGTATCATCTTCATGTAAACTCACTACTTCTTCTATAGGAACATATATCTCCATAGCTTTGGTTTCGTCAAAATCAAAAATTTCTTCAACAAGTTCCTTTTCATCTTGTTCTATTGTTCCATCTTCAACCCCCAAATCAAGCATTGTTTTGATTTCCTCTTCAGTAACTATAGCCTTTTTCCTCCTCTCTTTTCCAAGTAGCCTTAAAATGCCATTCGATATCACTGCAAATGATTTTGCAACTGGACTAAAAACTTTCCATATTATGAAGAGAGTGCCAGCAACTTTGAAGGCAAATTGCTCATTATTTAAACCAAATGACTTTGGTGTCGTTTCTCCAAATATTACAATTAAGAGAGTCATTACAGCTGTTGATATTCCTACGCCTGCGCCAACATTCCCAAGCCATGAAGTAACCAATGCCCCAGCGAGTATAGAGGCGCCTATATTAACTAAGTTGTTGCACACTACTATAGCACTTACAACTTCATCTGCTCTTTCTAGCAATTTTTCGAGCAAGACGGCGTTTTTTGCTCCATTTGTAGATTCCTGTCTAACTTTAATTCTATCTATGGACACAAACGCCATTTCTGCTGCAGCAAAAAATGCAGATAGAATAATAAGAATGCATATTACTATTATTGCAATGATCCACATCATTTTTATTTTGAGAGTAAGAGAAGAGGGGTATATATCTTTTTCTTTTTGCTGTAAATCAAAACCGAGAATTCAACAAAAGTACCCAAACATTATAAATATGAAATGATTTGCTTAATCATGCTACCTGATGTGCAATCATGGAAGCCTGAAGCAAGCTTTAAATTAACGAGGGTAGGAATTAAGGGAATTAAAAAACCAGTTTCCATAAAAAGAAATGGAAGAATGGTTCATCTTCTACCAGTAATGGAACTCTTCGTTGATTTGCCCGCAACAAGGAAGGGGAGCGATTTATCAAGAAATGCAGAAATTATAGAAGAGATAGTTGACCAATCTGTAAGAGAGCCTTCTCCAAGCCTTGAAGAACTGTGTGAGAAAATAGCGATGAAATTGCTGGAAAGACATGAATATGCAAATTGTGCAGAAGTGAGAGCAACTTCCGATTATTTTTTGGAGAGAAAAACCCCGCAAGGGAAGAAAAGTCTCGAGCCATATAAAATAATGGCAAAAGCAATAATGGAGAGGAATGGCAGAACGAGAAAATTTATCGGCGTGGAAGTTATTGGAATGACTGCCTGCCCATGTGCCATGGAGAATATAAAAAAAGCATATGGAGAAAAATATACACACAATCAAAGAAATGTTGCAACGCTTATCATCGAAAATGATGGGAGTGTTGATGCAGACGATTTGATTGATATAGCCGAAGAGGCTATGAGCACACCTACTTTTGAAATTTTAAAAAGAAAAGACGAAATGGAAATTGTGAAAAAAGCCCATGAAAATCCAAAATTTGTTGAAGATGTTGTAAGAGATATGCTGAAAAAAATTTTAGAAAAATATCCAAATTTGCCAGACAATATTGTTGTTATTGCAAGAAGCGAAAGTTTTGAATCAATACATAAGCACAATGCATTTGCAGAAAGAAAAACTACAATTGGAGAGCTAAGAAAATAATTTATAACGGCCCTGCATTCATCTTTCAATGCTCGCCATCTGTGAAGAACATGGATACTATAGAGGAAAACTCTGTCCAATTTGCGAAAAAGAAGGAAAATTTTTAATGAGCGATAGAGAGGTAAAAAAACTAAGTAGTATTGTTATTGGCATACTCCGTCACTTCCCCCAGCAGTTCGAAATAAAGCTTGATAAACATGGATGGGGAGATATTGAAGCAATAGCAGATGCTATAAGAAATAGAATAGACAGATTCTATTGGGTGAGAAAAAAACATATAGAAGCAATTGCACTAACTGACGAGAAAGGTAGATACCAGATTAAAAATGGAAAAATAAGGGCAACATATGCTCATACTATAGAAGTAGATTTATCAGATTTGCCCAAAGCAGAGATTGACGAGCTTTATTATCCTGTTACAGAGGAAGAAGTGGATATAGTTTTAGAACAAGGACTCTTTCCAACAGATAGGAATAAAGTCCATTTAAGCGGTAGCATTGAAAAGGCAATGGAGGCCGGCAGAATAAGGACAGAAAATCCCGTTTTACTCAAAATTGATGCAAAAAGAGCAATGGAGGATGGAGTAGATATAAGGAGAGCGGGAAGAGATGTATATATTGCCAATGAGATAGGTGCAAAATATATTAGTAGGGTGGAAGAGAAAGGAAATTAATTTATATTTCTGTAAAATACAAAAATGATGGAAGTTTTATCGCCATTGGAGAAAGAACTTTTACTCCAACTAAAAAAATTTAATGGGAAAGCTTCCCCAGAAGAAATAGATATGGAAATGGTAAAGGTAATGAATGCATCATCATGGCTTCAATCTAAGGGGTTGGTAGAAACTGAAGAAAAATTGATTATAGAATATTTGCTTACTGACGAAGGAAAGAAATTTTTGAGGGAGAATTTACCAGAGAAAATTTTGTTAGAGGAAGATGGGAAAAGTATCGATGAACTGGAGAAAAAATTTGGGAAGAAATTTGTCTCTATTGCTTTAGGATGGGCGATAAAGAAGAGGTGGTGCAAGGTAATAACAAAGGAGGGAAAAAAGTATATAGTGGTAACTGAAGAAGGAAAGAAGCAGAAGGGAAAAAAACAGCCAGAAGAAGAAGCTTTAGAGAAAATAAGTAAAGGTGAGTATGATATTGATAAAAGCATCATCGATACGTTAAAGAGGAGGGAGGCAATAAAAGAGAAGAAAAAGATAATGAGAAGTATTGTTCTAACTGAAAAGGGATGGGAAGTTTTGAAAAAAGGAATAAAAATTGAAGAAGAAATTTCTCAATTGACACCAGAAATTATAAGGCGGGGGGAATGGAAGAAGAAAAAACTGAGGAGATATGACATTAAAGCGTTTGCTCCTTCTACTTATCCAGGGAAACTGCATCCCCTGACACAATTAATTGAAAAAATAAGGAGAATTTTTGCGGAGATGGGATTCAAAGAAATAAAAGGAAATTATATTGAGCCAAGTTTTTGGAATATGGACATTCTCTTTATACCTCAAGATCATCCTGCAAGAGATATGCAAGATACGTTTTATTGTAAAAATCCAAATAGAATAGAAATAGAGGATAAGCTTGTTGAGATAGTGTCCAAAGTTCATGAATATGGCGGGGATACCGGTTCTAAAGGATGGGGCTATACCTTTGACAAGGAAGAAGCAAAAAGAGCTTTATTAAGGACACATACCACAGTTAATACAATTCGCTACCTTGTTGAGCATCCAAAACCTCCTGCAAAAGTCTTTTCAATAGAACGAGTATTCAGAAGAGAAAACATAGATGCAACACATCTTCCAGAATTTCATCAGATTGAGGGAATTATATATGAGGAGGGTGCAAATTTTTGTATGTTGAAAGGAATATTGAAGGAATTTTATTCAAGAATGGGCTTCAAAAAAATGAGACTACGCCCGGCTTATTTTCCATATACAGAGCCATCCATGGAAATAGAAGTTGAGTGGCGTGGAAAATGGGTTGAGTTAGGTGGCTCAGGTATATTTCGTCCAGAAGTAACCGAACCATTTGGTATCGAAGCGCCAGTGCTTGCGTGGGGGCTTGGCTTAGAGAGGACGGCAATGATTTTGCTTGGACTAAATGATATTCGCATGCTTTACTTTAGTGATATAGAATGGCTTCGCAATTTACCCCTGCTGTAATTCTTTTAATAGATGTTTTAATAAATCTGTTCTGGTAACAATGCCCCTTATTTTGTTATCTCCTCCTAAAATGGGAATGCATCCTATATCATGCTCCATCATAATTTCTGCAGCCTCTTTTATCGAAATTGTATCCCTCGCTGTAATTGCAGGGCTCCTCATTATATCTTTTACCAAAAGATTTTTCAATCTATGATGCTGATGGCCGAGGGATATGCCTTTCTTCAAAGTAGCAAATGTAAATGCGATCTCACTATCAGATATAATGCCCACTACCTCACCATTTTCTACAACAGGCAAGCGGGCAATATCATTGTCTATCATTAGCCTTCTAGCATGAATGACCCTATCTTCTGGCTTGGTAGTTATAACATGTGTAGTCATTATTTCCTTTATATTTTCATTACTCTTAACCAATGGAAGTAAATCTGCTTTCGTTACCACTCCAACTAAGTGATCGTTCACTACAACAGGGAGCATTGTAGGTCCTGGCTCACCAACGGTTTTTAGTATCTCCATAATATCTGTGTCAGGGGAGACTGTCTCAAATTCCTTTTCCATGACAGTCGACGAATACATATGAGAGGCGAGGACTCCCTTACTTCTTATACTTCCAAGCTTATCTGCTATTTTATTGTCTGTTACAATTCCTACAACTTTTCCATCGTCAACAACTGGAAGTTTTGTAATGTTGTATTTTTCCATTAAATATAGTACATGCTCCAAATCGTCATTTTTGTTTACATAAACTACATCCTTCGTCATAATTTCTCTTACTTTCATACAAAAATCACCTCATTGTTTCAGCACAAGATTCGCATAAGAGACGCCCATTTACATCCCGTAGGCGCTGGGAGAGCATTCCACATTCCTCGCATTTCCCCGACATGAATTTCCCTTCCCTTTCATATGATACCCTCTCTTTGGTTATCCTTGCCCATTCTTCAAGAATGTTAAGCAGTAAAGGAGAGAACTGAAGAATATCTCTTTCAGTTACCATTCCAACTAACTTTCCTCCTTCAACAACAGGTAGCCTCCTTATCCTATTTTTCCCCATGAGTTTTACGGCATTTTCAATTTTTTCATCTGGAGAGATGGTAATAGGGGGAGAACTCATTACTTTCTCAACTGCAATTTCAGATGCATCCTTTCCCTCTGCAACTATCTTTCGAAGTATATCGCTTTCAGTAAGCACACCAATTGGTTTTCCATTCTCAACAATTACTATGCTGCCAACCTTTTCACTTTTCATTTCCTTTACTGCATCTAATACGCTTGCTTTTCTGTTAATCATAACAGGATTCGTATTCATTATGTCTCTTATGCGAATCTCTGCTTCCATTGATAATGTATTATGATGTAGCTAAAAAACTTTATGGAGAAAAATAAAAAGGGGAGAGAGGTTTCGATTAATCCTTTCCTACGTCCCAAATTGCTTTTATTGCTATTAGCCCTGCCAATGGCGCAATGAATATACCCAACGCTTTTATTATACCCCTTAAGTATCCACCGAAATATTTGAGTCCTCCGAATACCTCACCACTGCTGGCTATGGCAATAATAATGAGAGTTGCTATCATGAATGTTGGTATTTCTTCTTTAGTTATTGTTCCCATTCCAAGTATAGCTAAAATACCTGCAATTAATCCCAGTATACCCAGAATCGCAGCAATAATTGCTATAACATCATCACTCAAATCCAGTCTGCCTGAATTATGGGCGCCCAGCACTAAACCCAGTACTATTGCTATTATTATTCCTATCAGGAATATCCAGCTACTAACTTTTTTTTCTGCCATATTTATCCCCTCCGTCGAAATTAACAGCCCCTCCTTTATAAGGATATCGATTTTTTTTAAAATATCTTCGTGTATCCTTTTGCTACAACATATATTTCTGAGCTTTTTTTTCTGCTTGCTTGAGGAGCATGAGACTTCACCATTCTGAAACATCTTTTAACATCCTTTAAAAATTCTGGATAATCCTCTCCTTCAAAAACCTTGCAAACAAAATTTCCTCCCTCCCTCAAAAATTCCTTTGCAATCTTCAATGCATGCTGGCAAATCCATATGCTTCTTGCCTGATCTAATGTATAGTTGCCAGATATATTGGGCGAGGCGTCACTTATCACCGCGTCTGCCTCCTCAACGTGCTCTTTTATCTTTTCTATAGTCGAATCTTCGGTAATATCTCCTTGAATGAAAATTACATTTTCTATTGGTTGCATTGGCTGTAAGTCTACAGCTATAACCTTGCTTGCAAACTTGCTCGCCACCTGGCTCCATCCACCTGGCGAGGCGCCTAAATCAATTACTATGCCATTCTTTTTTAGAATATTATAGCGTCTGTGAATCTGCAAAAGTTTGAAAGCAGACCTTGCTCTATATCCATGCTTCTTGGCTTCTTTGTAATAGTAGTCGCGTTTCCTTTCAGCGTACCATCTTGTCATTACAGTACTACGTCTAAGTCAAGTTCTTCAGCGAGCTCCTTATATCTATTTCTTATTGTAACTTCTGTTACGCCAGCAACATCTGCCACTTCACGCTGTGTTCTGCGCTCTCCACACAGTATGGATGCTATATAAATTGCTGCAGCAGCAACACCTGTCGGCCCTCTTCCAGATGTAAGCTCCTTCTCTTCAGCCTGCCTTAGTATTTCCAAAGCTTTCGTCTTTGTATCCTCGCTTAAGCGAAGCTCACTGCAAAATCTCTCAACGTAATCCTGCGGAGATGTTGGCATAAGCTTCAAAGCTAGCTCCCTTGCCAGAAATCTATATGTTCTTCCTATCTCCTTTCTATCAACTTTTGAAGAATCTGCTACTTCATCAAGAGTGCGTGGCACACCACACTGCCTACATGCTGCATAAACTGCTGCCGCAGTAACACCTTCAATGCTTCTGCCTCTTATTAAATTCTTTTCTACAGCCCTCCTGTAGACCATTGCTGCAGCCTCTCTTACATTTCTTGGGAGTCCCATATTGGATGATACTCTATCTAATTCAGACAATGCTGAGGCAAGGTTTCTCTCTGATGCTCCTCCAACTCTTATTCTGCGTTGCCATTTCCTCAGCCTGTATAACTGTGCTCTATTTCTTGTTGGAATTGATTTGCCATAACTATCTTTGTTTTTCCATCCAATCATTGTGCTTAAGCCTTTATCTGCTGCAGTATAGTCAAGAGGCGCCCCAGTTCTTGCTCTCTTTTCTCTTTGCTCTGGATCGAAAGCTCTCCACTCTGGTCCTTGATCAATGTAGGCGTCGTCAATTACGAGTCCGCAATCTTCACAAACAAGCTCGCCCCTTTCATAATCCTGAACGAGATGCGTAGATCCGCATTCAGGACACTTCT
>VBQI01000035.1 GCA_008297865.1 Thermoplasmata archaeon | reverse complement strand
CAACTGTCTCAACCAACGTTCTTACTCCATGATTTTCCTTATGCTGTGCAAAGCTTTCTATTTCATTTTCCCATTCCTGAGGACATATTATGAGCAAATCGTATTCATCGGCTTTTATAACTGTCTCAGATGGAAGCTCATAATCTATGTTTATTTCAAAGTCATCTGCATGCATAATAACACCATCTTTGGTTATCCTATCTGGATAGAGATATACTGTAAGGATTGTAGTTAACTCCCCATTTTTTCTTCCTATGCCAATGTTGTAATCGTACCATTTTTCTGGGTAAATTTCAAATTCAGCTGTCTCATATTTCAATTCAACATTCTCGAAACCATCTGCACGTGGAGGAGGAGCAATTTTAACATCTCCTATCCTTTTTTCAATATTTTTTGCTTTAACAATTACGTTAATTTTTGCTCCTGCTGGAAATTCATAAATTCTTGCAATGTAAGGCAAAATTGGATAACCAGCCTTCATTAAGTAGCCAGTGATTTCATTGCTTTCCAGCTCTTCCATTAATTCACTACTGTTTATGCTTTCCTTATCTTTCATGCTTTCATATCCTGCAAAACTTGTTTGCAATAAAACAAATAATATGGCAATAGCAACTAGCCTTTTCATGAGAGAAAATATGAAAGTAGAATATAAGATTTATTGAGTTACGGAAATTTTTGAAACTAGCTCATTTAATTACCCTATACCTGCCTCTTCCAAGAAATTCCAAAATTCCCTTATCTCTCAAAATTTGTAATTGCTGTCTTATTTTTGCTTTAATATGCTTATTTCTTGGGTGCATCTGTTTTAGCACTTCTTCAAAACTGTATATCTCACTGAGTGTAAATTCAATTTTCCCGAGTTTTCTCACACACGATAGCACATCACTTAGCCAGCCTTTTGATGAAACGGGAATTTCCTTAAAGAATAAAATACGCTTCCACGCTTCTCTAACTTTTTTAGCGGGTATTATAAGACCATTGAGTATTACATGTATCCTTGCATCAGTTGGAAGTCTTCCTAAAAGTATATTTGATCCAACCCAACCAGACCTCCTTGCTTTTGCAGTTAGAGGTTTTCTTTTTTCAATGATATCAGGGGAAATAAAATATCTCGGAACAATTATAATATCTCTAACACACATGCTTTCTCTGTTGTAATGCATAAAAACAAAATTGGGAACAGCCCCATTTTTAATTGATTGAATTTTTGGCTTGTAGGCAGAATCCATAACTTTTGAGCCGAATTTACGAGCCATGCTCTTCATTTGATATCTCTCATTACATCGAGGGCAAATAAAATCAACAACTTTTTCATTTGGAGGTGTTCTTTCGAGATAACTTGAGGGACAAGCTGGGCAATACATATTTTCTTCAAACCATTTTTCAGTAATAACACGAGCTTTTTGTGATAAACTTTTGTAATGTTTTGCAATTTCTGGCTTTAGCGATAGATCCATCTATAGAAAATAGTGTAGATAACTTGATCTTTTCGATTTATAAACTTAGTTATAACTTACTTACAACATTCTGTAACTAACTACAAATTTGAGGAGACATTTCTTGTTATGGAGGGAACAAATCATGTTATTGTAAGGGATGCTGTAGTTATTGATGAAGGTGGCGGCTACTTTATGAGAGGAACAAGAGTTGATATCGGGGCATTCAGCATAGTAGTTATAGAAGTAATGCATCCAAACTATGGTTATTTTTCGGATTATATGATATGGGTTAATTCCCTACATGTTGAAAAATGGAAAAGTATACCGATTTTCAGAGGTTCTGAAGAATTTACCCTTGAAGAATTTTTATCAAAACATCCTGAATTTAAACCTCTTTTTGGGAAAAGGGATCCTGCAGAGGTTGTCTTCGGCAACTAATTTCTTTTATCCAATTTCTTTTATCCCGCAACAATATTGCCTTATTTCCACTTTCATTCCTTTTTCCTTAGCATAATTCATTGCCTTTTTAGACGGATTTGCCATCTCCTTTACTCCTTCTTTTACTAAATCAATGTCTAGGCTGCGAGGACGCATGCATCCTATGGCTATTTTAAATTTCTTTTTTGCTTCTCTTACAAATTCCACTGCCTCCTGCTTGTCTATTTTAACTTTTTCAAAAGGTGTTTTTGTTGTTGGCACAATAAAATTTAAAACGAGTTTCTCAAAATTATATTTCACAAGTTCATCTAAAATTTCCCACTCCTCAACCCTCCCATAATTCAGTCCAAGTGTTATGTGAGGCGATACCTTCATTCCTGCATCAATAAGGTGTTGCATATTATGAAAGTAATCTTCCATTTTGGCATTTAGCCCAAGAACATTTTTAATTGCATTTGCTGATGGCAAATCAATGAAAGCTATGTTGCAAACTTCTGCCATTTCTGTAGCTATTTTTTCATCGACAAATCCGGGGTGAATTGCAATGTAAAGTTTCTTGCTAAGTTTTTTTATAACGGGAATCATCTTCCCAATGTTGATAAGCTTTCCGTTTTCATCGAAGCCACCGCTAATTAGCAATCCAATTCCTTCAAATTCATTCCCAAATCTAAGCAATTTGTCTGGAGAATAAATACATTTCATTTCCTTAAGATATTTACCCATGCAATGTTTACAACCCAGCCTGCAATTTGATATTGCAACAGGCATAAATTTTGGTTTTGGAAAATATGAAATCATCTCAAACCTAAGAAATTCATAAATATTTCCTTTCCATATTGGGTATGCTCTACTTCTGGATGAAACTGCACACCAAAAAGAGGCTTTTCTTTATGCCTCATTGCTTGAATAGTGCAGTTAGATGAGGAAGCCAATAGAATGAAAGAGTCTGGCAACCTTGTCACCTCATCATTATGATTTTCCCACGCAATGAATTTCTTAGGCAATCTCTTAAATAGCACATCCTCTTCAATCACTTCTATTTCGACTTTGCCATATTCTGGCGTTTTTGCCTCTCCACATTCTCCCCCAAAAAATCGAGCCATATATTGGTGGCCGGCGCATATTCCTAAGATTGGAATATCGGCATACTGCAGATATTCATCACAGTTTCCAAGCTTTTCTCGCAGCCCAACACGAGGAGCACCTCCAGAGAGCAGCAATGCATCGGCATCCTTAATTTTCTCGAGAGGTATATTGTTGGCAACGATTTCAGCATCTACGCCAATGTAGCGAAGCATTCGCCATTCACGATGTGTCCATTGTCCACCATTATCAATCACATACACTTTCATTTGTTAATAAAATGGAAAGAGGGATATAATATTATCTCAAATGCGGGCGCGGCGGGATTTTCGGACAACCTGTCGGGGGCAGGTTGCAGTTCGAACCCGCGACTTGCAGCTTAGGAGGCTGCCGCCCTATCCTAGCTAGGCCACGCGCCCTGAATATAATTTTTTATTAATATATATTGTGTGGTTCTATATACTATATGGTTCTAACGCCGGATGCCAGTCAAATGAGAACTTTGGAATGAAATAGGGTATGTGAAGAAGCCATAGAATTTTTATTCTTAGTCCAATATAATCACTCCAGTAGTTGCTCTGCCATTCATTGCCTGCATCATCCCTTGCATTTTGTGCATTTTCAATGAAGTTATTTTTCGTTATGATGTTATCCTTGCTTCTCCATCCAAAATATATGCCATAATGCTCGTTTTTCTTTATGGTGTTACCTTCGATATTGTTTCTGATTGAATTCACAAATTGTGGGCCATGCATATTGCTTATGATGACATTGCTGGAAATTTCAAAGCCTTGAGAATTGTATAAGTAGATGGAATACCAATTTCTGAAGAAAGTATTTTCCTCGATTTTGCCATCATTTCCTTCTACCCATAAAGCATACCACTGATTGTATGAAAAATTGTTTCTTTCGATGGAAGCTGAAGCTTTTTCCATCCATATCCCATACCAGTTACTTTTTATTGTATTCTCTCTAATCTCCGCATTAAGCCAAGAAGAGTTAAGCCAAATAGAATTGAGCCATATGCCACATTCATTATTTTTTATTTCATTTCCTTCTATAATACAGTTTTCAGCTGAGATGACTATGCTTTTGTTGAAAAGGCGAATTTCATTACTTTTTAGTAGTAAGCCATTTCCATAGCATGTTATGCCATCTCCCTTTCCATATCCTTCTATATGAAATCCTTCGATGGACACATCTGGAGCAGTGATAACGATGCCATTTGTTTTTATCCTTGCATTCCTTCCCATAATTGTAAGTGATTTATCTATCAATAAATCTTCTATGTATATGCCCTCGTGAACAATAATGGTGTCTCCATCGCTTGCATCATTTATTGCCTCTTGTATGCGAGTATAATTATTTGGGCCATTTCCTCCAACATGAAATATTTTGTTAACCGTAGATGCTTTCATTGTGCCATATCCTATCTTCAAAGTTGGGTCTCCAAAAAGTTCAAGTTCTTCAGCAGCTTTCATATGAAATGCCTTTGCAACACCTTGCCATGAATATTCAGAGAGATACTCTGTAATTGCATTTCCCCACGCTTCTCCAAGTGTTGGCGATGATGTCATTTCTTGACAGAGCAAAATATGTAGCCTTCCAAGAAATATTTTTGTAACATTTTCTCCATGTCCAATCCAGCATAAGCCAGTTGGGCCAATGCTTGCGACAGCTTTGCCCTTTGAAACAAAAAGCCAGTTGAAACATTCTCTACTTCTATTAAATTGTCCCAGCCTCGCACCAGATGTTAGCACAATGGGTAAATGCTCATTTTTTAACTGCATAATATTCCATGCATAGTAGTAAATCCACTCTTCATTATCCTTTGCATGAGTAGCCCATAAATGATGATTTCCAGCTCCTTCAAAAATAACGAAATCTGCTCCCTCATTTATTGCATCATTTATTTTTCTGAAATTTAGTTCTTCGGAGGCATATAGTCTAACTATTTCATATCCTCTCATTTTTTCTGCTATTTCTTCCAGTAAATATTCGCCTTCTGCCACATCCCATGGGTCATGAAGATATAAATCACCTCCACACAAAATTGCTTTTTTAGTTAGGTGTCCATTTTCATAATCAATAATATTCTTAATCACCCTTTTCAATTCTCTTTCATTCCTACATGCTAGTCTGCCGAGGTATACATCGGGATATAAATCTAATTTATCTGAAAGCTTTTTGCCATCTATTTCATGGTCATACTCTCCATAATAACCATTGTTATTCGTATCCCATGAGGAAAAGCTTCCATCTGCATTATATACATCCGCATAATACAAATCACTTATGAATCTTCTTTCATATTCCCATGAAGAACTTCTATCATTAAGCCATGTATATCTAACTGGTATAAGCCATGTTCCTGTGTATTTCCTTCCACCAACTAGCAAAACATATTTTATTCCCCACTCTTCAATAGCATCTTTAATGAAGTATTTTATTTTTTCAGCATCATCTCTTCCTTTAGCCCTATTGTAAATTTCTCCCAGCCCAACAACTTTTGTCTTTATTCCATAGCTTTCCTTATGCTCTTTCAGTGGGGCAATTAGCTCAACCCATTTATCTGGAGCAATAATAAGAAAATCATACTCTCCTGCTTTCATAGTCTTGTGAGGTAATTCATATTTTACTCTAACTGTGGCATTCTTTTCAGAATATATACTCAGGAAAATTTTGCGCTCACCATTTTTTATTCCTCTTGCTATACTGTATTTTACATTTCCCTCTATGCTTATCTTTGTTCCTATGGGAAATTCCATTGTCTTTACTTCATTTGCCTTTATCTTAACAAACATCTCATTTGTTGAAGGAAAATATGGCATGAAGAAAAGGGCTACAGTGAGCAATGTCAATGCCTTCATGAAAACAAATTGAAAATTAAATTTATATAGTTTGGCATTTTACTATCATATGAAATGGAAGATTTTATTTGTTGCATTTTTCTTGCTTTTTGCATCATCACTTGAAATGGGCAGAGCAAACTATGACAAGAAAATATTGTGGTTAAGCGAGGAGCATCCTTTGATAAGATTTGAAAATATACATAATTATACAGGGGTTGGAATAAAAGATGGTCAAATAGCTATAATATTTAATAGAGATGGCAATGTGAAATACAGCTTTTTACCCGTCAGAAATAGCTCATACGATTTGGTTATAATATGTCCTGATGAATTCAAAGATTTATTGCAGGCATTGAAAGAGCATAAGGAGGAACATGGAGTGAAAACAACGGTTGTTGGCTTAAGTGAAATATATGATAGTGCTAATGGAAGAGACGATGCTGAAAAAATAAAATATTTTATAAAAGATGCAGTCGAAGAATGGGGTGCTAAATATATTCTACTTGTTGGAAGCATACAAAAGCTTCCAATGAGAAATGCAGTCTATATATGGAAATCAGATGGAAAAATTGTAAAGTTTCCGATTCCCACAGACTTATACTATGCAGATTTATATAGATATGAAAATGGAAAAATTGTTTTCTCAACATGGGATACCAATGGAAATGGAGTATATGGAGAAGATTATGAAGAGGGGCTTGGTGAAGATGATATAATTGATTTATACCCAGATGTTTATCTTGGGAGACTTGCCTGTGAAAATAAAAGAGTAGTAAAAAATACGATTAGCAAAATAATCAATTATGAAAATAAGGCTTATGGAGAGGAATGGTTTAAAAAACTTATACTCATTGGTGGGGATACATTCCCAGGATGGGGTATTGTAGAAGGAGAGTTGATGAATGAAAAAGTAGCAGAGATTATGAAGAATTTTCAACCATATAAAATATGGGCTTCCCTAGGAAATCTCAATACTTTGGAAGTTGAAAAAGCTTTAGAAAGAGGAGCAGGCTTTTTGTATTATTCTGGGCATGGATTTCCATATGGAATGGCTACTTATTTGGTTAATAACCGTTCTTGGGCCTTCAGATATTTTACTCCGTATATAATGCTTTTGTTTAACAGCTATAAACTTCCAGTTATATTTTTTGACGCCTGCCTTACCGCAAAAGTTGATTTTAGTTCCTCTGATTTGAGGGAAGATGGGGTGCCTATACCTTTCAATGTTTCTATTCCATGCTTTGCTTGGTATTTTGTGCGCCATCCATATGGAGGAGCTATTGCAACCGTTGGAGCAACACGAATTGCATTTACTGGCGTAGATGAGGATGGTCCTCACTGGGGAGCTGGCTATTTGGCTTACAAATTTTTTGAATCTTATCAGGAAACCAATGTGCTTGGTGAAGTATTTGTGAGTGCTCAAGAAAAATACGCCAACAAAAACATATGGGATAGTTTTACATTACAGGAATTCATTTTGCTTGGAGACCCGAGCTTGCAGATAGGAGGATACCCATAGCCCATCAAAATTTAAATACTTCATACTCATACCAGTGTATGCTTGAGGGAAGATGCATAAGCTGTGGAAGAGGGCTTGTGGAAGAAGGTTATGCCCAATTCCCATGTCCTGAGTGTGGATATATTATAAAAAGATGCGCAATTTGTAGAAGTCAGGTTGCAGTATATAAATGTCCAGAATGTGGATTTGAAGGACCGTGATAAAATGGGAAAGGTTGCATTAAAATTAAAAATTATGCCATCTGAAGCAGGCGTAGATTTAGAGGAAATGGCAAAGCAGGCGGAACAACAGCTTCCAGAATATGCACAGCTGGTTAAACATGAAATTGTGCCAATTGCATTCGGATTAAAAGCTTTGATGCTAACCATAGTAATGCCCGACCAGAGTCCAGATGAAATGGTGGAAAAAATCGAGAAAATAGAGGGAGTGGAGAGCGTAAATATAGAGGATGTAAGCTTAATTTAATCAAAAAGCCACTTTAATATAGCCATCTGTGCCCAAAGTCTATTTTCTGCTTCATCAAATATCACAGAATGCTTTCCATATGCAACATCCTCAGTTACTTCGTATCCATAATAAGCTGGCAGGCAATGGAGGAAAATGGCATCTGACTTTGCCTTTTCCATAACTTCTTTACTTACAGTATATCCTTGGAAATCTTTAATTCTCTTTTCCTTCTCTGCTTCATCTCCCATTGAAACCCATGTATCTGTAGCAACAACATCGGCATCTTTAACTGCATATTCATTCATTTCTTCAATTTCTATTTCCCCTCCCATTTCCTTTGCCTTTTCTATATAATAGGAAGATGGCCAATAATCTTTTGGAGAAACAATCTTTATTTTCATTCCAGAAATAGCACTTCCAAGTATGTAGGAATGAGCCATATTGTTGTTTCCGTCTCCAACATATACAAATTTTAGCCCTCTGAGCTTGCCCTTCTTTTCTTTTATAGTCAAAAAATCAGCAATAACTTGGCAAGGATGTTCCTCATTGTCCAATCCATTTATAACTGGCACACTTGCATGTTTTGCAAGCTCCTTCATATTTTCATGACTATAGGCCCTATACATAATTACATCAACATATCTACTCAAAACTTTTGCTGTATCTTTTATTGTCTCTCCCCTCCCAAGCTGAATATCATTTTTACTTAAAAAGATGGCATGCCCACCAAGCTTTTGCGTTGCTACTTCAAAAGATACTCTTGTTCTTGTCGAACTTTTCTCAAAAATCATTGCCATAACTTTGTCTTCCATTATCTTTTCATATTCACCTCTTTTCATTTTTATTGCATCGTCAATGATTTTTTCTAATTCGCCTCCTACATCAAGCACAGAGAGTAAATCTTTTTTCATGTTCATGCATTGCAAATCACTCTTAAAATATTTTTCCTCCTTTTAGAATTGCTCTTGCAAGCACAAGTATAGGTATAATTTCCAGTCTTCCAATCCACATATTCAAAATAAGCATAAATTTAGCTATTGCATTCATACCTAAGCCTGTAATTCCAACGCTAAGTCCAACATTGCCCTGGGCAGAACATACTTCAAAAAATACATTGTCTAAACTTTGTTCAGTTGTATAGAGAAGAACTAGAACACCTATGAAAAGGAGAAGCATCCATAAGAAAGAAACAACCGCTGCCTCACTTATCTCCTCAATTGCCTCTTCTTTTCCTAAGCTTTTTCCTGCAAGCCTGTATGGAAAAGTGGTTTTTGATGGAAGAAAAACTCTCTTAATTTTCCATCCGACTCCTTTTGTTAATAAAATGAGACGGAACAATTTTATTCCCCCTGCTGTCGAACCCGCCGCTCCTCCTGCAATCATTGCCAAGGAAATTAAAAATTTTGCTTCTTCAGGCCATGTTGCTATGTTTGCTGTGGAAAAGCCTGTGCAAGTTAGTGCAGAAAAAAATTGAAAGCCAGAATGTTTAAATGATGCAAGGAAATTGGGAAAGTCACCATGATAAAAGTTAAAAATTGTTAGAAGTATCGTCCCTAAAATTAGGAGGAAAAGCAATGCTTGTGTTTGTATATCCTTAAAAAAATTTTTTATTCTTCCTTTAAGCAGTTCGTAATGAGTTGAAAATGCAATTGCTCCTGCCACCATTAAGGGAATAATGAGAGCCTGCGTAAGCGTTGGATAATCTGACATGCTATTTTTGGTAATTGAGAATCCACCAGTTGCTAAGCCAGTCATTGCATGATTTATTGCTTCCCATAATGGCATTCCCCCCAAAAAAAGCATTACAATCCCAATAGCGGTATAGAGAAGGAAAATCCACCATATTGTTTTCACTGTCGAAATAATGCTTGGATGTATTTTTTCTTCTCTTGCTTCAGAGCGATATAATGTGAAGGAGCCAGTGCCAGGGCGAGCCAGAACCACTAAAGTTAAAACTATAACACCAACACCGCCGATCCATTGAATGAAACTTCTCCAAAATTGTATTGTATGTGATAGCAATTCCGGATCAGAAATCATTGTTAAACCAGTTCCAGTCCATCCAGCAACTGATTCAAAGAGAGCAGATAGGAAATCAAAATGTATATTTGGATTGATTTCCATCATTGCTGGAATATAGTACTCGTTGACTATGAAATAGAATGGAATTGCGGAAATAATGGATATTATTATCCATGAAAGAGCTGCAGTAATCATTGCATGCCTTATTTTTGCTTCATCATCTGTTTTTCCGCATGCTCGGAAAAGGGAACCAACTGCTATGAAAAGAAGAGTAGTTAAAAAAAACCATTTAATTGCGAAATATTCTCCAAAAATGAAAGAAATGAAATTAATAAATACTGTAATGACTCCAACTGCAATTAGAACTGCCCCCGTGTCTCTCAACACGATTTTTAAATTCTTCATTATTTCTTAAAGAAAATACTCATTGTTTTATCTATTTTATCCTTTCTTGCGAGCAAAGTAACTAAATCGCCAGCTTTAAAGCATGTATCTTCGGCAGGAATGATGACTTCAGAATTTCTTTCAATGGCTATAATGGAAACCATTTTTGGAAGGCCGGCATCGCCCACTCTTTTTCCTACAATTTTTGATTCTGGCGGGACAACTATCTTAAATATTTCTGCTCTATCTCCTAGAGTCATAAAATCTTTTACCAAAGGACGGCGGACGGCTCTGTATAAATATTCTGCGGTAATTATGCTTGGATTGCCAACAACATTAACACCTTTTTCCATGAACATTGGTCTGCTTTCCTCATTATTGACGAGGGCAACCAATGAAGGAACACCCATTGACTTTGCTAAGGATATGACGAGCAGATTTGTTGCATCGTCTGCTGTTGCAACGAGAGCATCTGCATGCTCTATTCCTGCTTCAACAAGTGTTTCTTTCACTGTTGCATCTGCATTAACGACGATAGCATCATACTTTTTTGATATCTCCTCGCATTTCTCCTTATTCTTCTCTATGATGACTACATCATCTTTGTTTTTTAGGGCGAGGTCAAGTAATTTTTCTCCTATCTCCCCCGCCCCTACAATGACGAGGTACATGTTATCACGACTGGATGATAATTCAATTACATTATTAAATTTTTCTCTTCATGAAATGGTATACAAAGATTGCGTAAAGAAACGGTGTTTGTGTGCAAAATAGAAAGATTTTTAAATGCTTTCGCATTTAGTGTCTGACAAACGATGGACAATGCCATCCAAATGGATGGCGGATTGCCATCCCAAGGATGGCAGAAAGCCATCGTTGAGGGAATAAAATGAGAACAGAAAAAATCACTGTAAGACTTCCGCTTCAACAGATTCATGCTATTGATACTTTCGTCAAGCTTGGTGAGTTTGTCTCTCGCTCCGAGGCTATAAGGAGAGCAATTCAAATGCTCCTAAAAGAACTTACACTAAACATCGAAGAGAAGAAAGAAATGTGGAAGAAAATTCAGGAACTTCAAGCATTTGCTGGAGAAACTGAAAAATATAATGAAAAATAGCGGTATTTCGGGGGATGGGATGCCGCTACCAGCCTATAGGAGGGGAATAAATGAAAAGCTTAATAGATAATGCCTTAAAATATGGAGAAGAAAAGAAAATCGATGTTGATGAGTTTGGAGTAGCAAAAATATTAGTTGTAGGTGTAGGAGGAGCTGGAGGCAATACAATTTACAGACTCCATAAAATCGGTATAAAGGGAGCAGAAACCATTGCAGTCAATACCGATAAGCAAGCATTGGATATGATTGAAGCAGACAAAAAACTCTTGATTGGAAAGAACATTACTCGTGGCCTCGGAGCAGGTGGTTATCCAGATGTTGCAAAAAGATGTGCAGAAGAATCAAGGGATGAAATAGAGGAAATTATTGGGGATCCAGACTTAGTTTTTATTACTGCAGGAATGGGAGGGGGCACAGGCACTGGAGCAAGTCCATATATCGCAAGGATTGCAAAAAGAAGCGGAGCTATTGTTGTTGGCATGGTATCGATTCCATTTAAAGTAGAGAGAGGAAGAATGCTGAAAGCAGAGCAGGGCTTAGAAGAGCTGAGGAAGGAATGTGATTCTGTTGTCGTGCTCGATAACAACAAACTCCTTGATTTTGTTCCTCATTTGCCAATAGATAAAGCATTTTCTGTAATGGACCAGTTGATTGCAGAAACAGTAAAAGGAATAGCAGAAACAATTGTAGAGCCTTCTTTAATCAACCTTGATTATGCAGATGTAAAAACAATTGTATCTGGAGGAGATGTAGCAGCAATGCTCTGGGGCGAAGGAGCCACGCGCGATGGAGCAGAGGCGGTAGCATATGAAGCAATGCATCACCCGTTGCTGGAAGTAGATTTCAGGGGAGCAAAAGGTTGCCTCATTCATATTACTGGCGGTCCAGATATGTCTCTTGAATTCGCAGAAAAAGTTGCAGAATATATGACGCAGGAGCTTGACCCTTATGCTAATGTAATTCTCGGAGCGAGAGTAGATAAGGAATACAACGGAAAATGCAGAATAATGGCAATTATGACAGGAGTCTCTTCCCCATACATTCTTTCCTCGAAAGACGAGAGAGTTGTCCTTCCAAAATGGGAAAATGGAAAAAAGATGGGAATCGATTTAATCGGCTGAAATTTCTATTCTCTCTCCATTTTCTGGAATATACACATTTGCATCGATTTCTTCTGCAATAGCTTCTGGATTTTCTGAATGGAAAACAACTACATTTTCAGGTGAACAATCTTTTATAAATTTAATTAGTTGGCTATGCCCAGCATGAGCTGAAAAATCATAGAATTTTACTTGACAATCTACCTTTGTTTTTACTCCATACAATTCTATTTCCTTTCTTTCCAGGAGTAATCTCCCATTTGTGCCCTCAACTTGATAGCCCGTAATAATCACTGCAGATTTTGGATCATCTTTAATTCTGTCAATATACCATAGCACTGGACCGCCATTCATCATTCCACTTGTTGTAAGCACAATTCCAGATTTAAGAGCAAGTTTCTTTCCACGATTTGAATATACAATATTCATCTCTTTCATTGCCTTCTGTAACTGCTTTGGAGACTTTATATAATGCTTATACCTCAACATAATTTCAGAAATTTTATGCCCCATTCCATCAAGCCATATTTCATGTCC
Organism: Thermoplasmata archaeon; assembly: GCA_008297865.1. Taxonomy (GTDB): domain Archaea; phylum Thermoplasmatota; class E2; order UBA202; family JdFR-43; genus VBQI01. The sequence goes on along the minus strand of VBQI01000035.1, from coordinate 2,112 downwards.
GCCTTGTGAAAGGAGAATTGCAATTTCTTGCGTTCTTCCAACTGCAAAAGCTGGAATAATTGCCTTTCCTCCCTTGTTAACAATATCCTCTACTTCATCAAGAAATTCCTTTTCTAATTCATCTCTTTTAGGATGTTCAACTCCCGCATATGTTCCCTCAATAAAAAGATTTTTGCATTTTACTGCCCTTGCCCCTTTCATAAGGCGTGTTTCTATGGTATTAATATCGCATGCAAAAAGAGTTTCACCAATTTCTATCATAACGGAGCCAGGTATATGACCAGCGTTGTGAAATTTTATTTTCATATCTTCAAGCTCTAATTTTTCGTTAATTTCAACAAAATTCTGCATCGCAAGCTCTATTTCATTTTCGCCATATGGAAATGGATATCCAATTGAATCTGCTATTTTTATAGTATCGCGATATAAAACTTCAGATATTTCTTTAGTTAAGGAGGTGGTAAAAATTTTTGTATTATACCTACTACACAGCCAAGGAATCATACCAGAATGGTCAAGATGTGCATGACTGACAATTGCATAGCTTACTGGTGGAGATTCAATAGGGTATTGAGGCGGATTTTCTGGAACAATTCCGTAATCAATTAAAATTTTATTTTCATCAAACTCACTGAATATGCCAACTCTGCCTACTTCCCTCCCGCCGCCGAGAAATGTTGCCCTCATTTTAACTATCCTCGAACCTCTCTATCTTCATTCCTCTATATTCAAGCTTACTCGACCTTTTAACTATGCATCTCATCTGAACGGGGGAGAGATAAAGTTCACGTTCCACTTCTCTGCTCAACTCTCCTTCTTCGCCAACCAATTCATAAATTTTTTCTTCTATTTCTTTAAATTTTTTATCATCCATTAAAATCACAGAAAAAACATCTCGTATCATATCAATGGAAGTCATCACATTTATGTGGAAAGCAGAATAAAAAGCATGATATTCTTTTCTTGCTTTTCCATCTTCCGACATTGTCCATCTTGTTTCAACCATTTTTACTTTTTCAAAAAGCTTTAAAGCTCTTCTTCCTTCTTCGCCATATTTTTCTTCTATTTCTTCCATTGTTAGCCAATCTTTGGAAACATCGTTGAAAACATTTCTTTTCACTTCTGTATCAAATGCTCTTGAGAGCCATGCTAAGTCTGTAATGTCGTTAATCAGTTTAGCTTGCATCATGAATATATATATGCAAATCCAGCTTAAATGTTTATAGGTTGCTATGTGCGAGCGGATTAAAAGTATATTTACTATGATGTAAGATTTGGAACTTCATCGAGTTCGACGAGAGCGGACTAGAAGTATATTTACCGCCATCGATTATAACCACCATTTTTATATATTATTGCTTATTTCCTTTTCATGATGCGTCCGCCTGTAGTGAAAACATACTGTCCATACTGTCAGCATCATACAGAACATGCTATAGAAAGAGTAAAGAAAAAGAAAGCATCTGAGCTAAAATGGGGACAGCGTCGTTTCAGAAGAGTGACAGCTGGATATGGTGGCTATCCCCGCCCAAAGCCAGAAGGAAGAGAGAAGCCAACGAAAAGAATATTCCTTCGCTATAGATGTAAGGAATGTGGCAAAGCTCATCAGAAGAAAGGCATACGCTCTAAAAGATTTGAATTTAAGAGATAAAATGGCATCAAAATTTTATAGAGTAAAATGCAAGGATTGCAACAATCAGCAAATAGTTTTCAGTAAAGCAAGCACTCAGGTAAACTGCCAGATTTGCGGTAGCATATTGGCACAGCCAACAGGCGGAAAAGCAAAGATAAAGGGAGAGATAGTAGAGGAATTGAGTTATGCCAGTTAAAGAATTGCCTGAAAAAGGTGAATTAGTTGTCTGCACTGTAACTAAAGCAAAAGGATTTGGAGCTTTTGTAAAACTTGAAGAATACCCAAATAAAAAGGGGTTTATTCATATCAAAGAAGTAGCTTCTGGATGGGTAAAAAATATAAGAGATCATGTGCGTGAAGGACAGAGGATAGTTTGTAGAGTAATGGATGTTGATCCTTCAAAAGGCTATGTTGATTTATCTTTAAAAAGAGTGAATGAGCATCAAAAGAGAGAGAAAATTCAGCAATGGAAAAATGAG
>VBQI01000034.1 GCA_008297865.1 Thermoplasmata archaeon | reverse complement strand
TGCAAAAGGAGACTATGAAATAGAGTGGAATGCAACAGATAATGTAGATAAAAATTTAAATGGTAACATTTCTATTTTCTACTCGCCGGACAACGGCACAAGCTGGTATGAAGTTGGAGAAAATTTGTCTAATAGCGGGACATACTTGTGGAATACAACAACTTTTATTGATTCAAAAGAAGCCATAATAAAAGTTTTAGCAATTGATGATGCAGGAAATGTTGGTTCAGCACTTTCCATGCTGTTCACACTGGACAACACTCCTCCTGCAATTACTGTTAAAGCTCCTAAAGGAGGAACATTTGGAAAAGATGAATATGGAAGCATCATTATACCTGTAGAATGGGAAGCTAATGATGCAATTGATGATGATTTAGAAGGAAATATAACACTTGAATACTTCGATGGATTAAAATGGATTAAAAAGCAGATCCTGATAAATGAAAGTAGTTGGACAGATAGCAATATTGGAGATTTTGATATAAGTGGATACAATCTGGAGGATGGAATATACCGTATCACCGTTGTAGCAATAGATGATGCAGGAAATGTTGGTTCGGCGTTTTCAAAAAACTTTACTATAGATACAAAGCCTCCTCAGGTTTCTATTGTAAGACCTCAGAAGGGCTACATTTATATAAACATATTTGGAAGAGATATTATACCGTCTATTCCTACAATAGGGGCAATTTATGATGTAATTATAATAGGAAAAATTACTGTAAAAATTTCTGCTTCAGATGAATCTGGAATACAGGAAGTTCAGATAAAGATAGATGATAACGAACCTTTCTCCTTAAATTACCCATATGACTGGGAATGGGATCCTTTGACTGGTGAACACAGTCTTAAGGTAATAGTGAAGGACAATGCAAGGAATATGGAAACCATCGAGATGAAAAGAATATTCTGCATAAATATTTAAGCTTCTTCTGCTACATATATATTATGCTTGTTTCTTATTATCCTTACATTTACATAGTCTCCTAGCTTCCTGTTTGTATCGATAATCTGGATTATTCTATCTCTTGCTATTGCAATCATTTCATTTTTCATTCTTCCATACATTTCAATCCGTAGCTTGATCTTTTCTCCGAGCTTAAATTTCTTTGGTATGGCCTTACATTTTACAATTCCAAAATCTTTTGGATAAAGTTTTAAATCGTTTCCAATCTCAGCGAGCTTCTTGTAAAATGTTTTAAAATCCATTGCTTTTGCACCTTGCGGCTTTTTTCCGAACTTATACCTTATATATTTTTGTATCCCAAAAGCCTTCCATTTTTTTCCTGCCCCTATGCTTCGTCCAAACCTAACTATTTTTTCAATTTCATCATCATTATAACCAGGCACCCATACCGGGGCAAGGAGCAAGTCTATATTGCTTGAAGCAATTTCTTCGGCTATATCTAATACATGTTGTAAGTTATAATGACATCCTGCAAGAAGAGTCGCTGTTTTTTCATTCAATGCATTAATAGAAAGATTTATCCTGTCTATATATGCTTGAAATTTCTTTACTTTTTCTTTCGTTAATAATGTCCCATTTGTTTGTATAGATACAATATCTGCCGAATCTCTCAGTTTCCTTAAAAGTTTTTCGATATAAGGATATAGAAATGGCTCTCCTTGCCCATCTATATGAGCTTCAATTGCTATGTTTTTATGATGTTTCCTTTTAAAATCTGCTATTTCTTCAAATTTGTTTGCTATATAATCTGCATCTACCATATAATCTGTCACCCTAGTCTTACTTTTTCCCTCATCAACTGAACAAAATATACAATTCAAATTACATCCTGTAGAAGGACGAACTTGTAATAAATTTGTTCCTCTGTCTATAATGCCAAAGGCAGTATGCCCTATTAGCGGGACTCTGCTTCTTTCAGATATAAAATAAAGTCTTCTCTTTGTAATTGCATTATATATATTCTTATATGGACACAGAGAAATTATCTCCTCATCATTTTGCTTAGCATAATATTTTTCATAAATATTTTTTGCAATCCTCACCTCTATGACTCCATCTACCAAGAATACTACTTCCTTTTTTTCTTCATCAATGAACTTACTGTAACGCATTCTGTAAAATATGGATAAAGGTTTTATATTTTCTACTAAAGCAATGCTTTATCGATTATTTTCTTATCCAACTTTGAGATAATGAGAGGCGGGGAAACCTGTCCTTCAACTTTTTCAGCTTTCTTTTCTATCACTTCCACCCTCACATCATTCCCAACGAGCTTTTGATAATTTTTCTTTATCTCCTCTATTAATCTTTCTACAGTTACACCTTTGTTCCTCTGCTCTTCATCTATTTCTATTCGAATTTCTATATCATCGATACTCTTCTGGATAAATTGAAAGCGTTTAACCTGATATGTTCCAAATTTGCTTGTTGCCTCTGCTAGAGGCATTGGAATAGTGGCTGGTGGAAATATTCTTCCATCTGGTAAAACTATAGCATCTTTTTTTCTTCCTTCAAGACTTTTTAGAAGAGGTGTATGCATTCCACAATTGCAATAATCGCTTTCAAAAGATGCTATATCATTCAATCCTGTATATCTTATTATTGGAGTGCCACCAGGGTAAAGCCTTGTTATGACAATGCTACCAAATTCATTTCCTCCAACATCTTCGCCATTTTTATCTAAAATTTCTACATGAACAAAATCACTATTAACATGAAAACCACCTTCCAAACATTCAAACGCTATTGAACCACCTTCAGTTGTCGCATATAAATTTAAAACTCTTGTTTCAAAAGCATTTTCTATATATTTTCTGGAGTAGCTATCTAAAACTTCTCCGCTTGATATTATATATTTTGGTTTAACTTTCTTGCCAAGACCTTTCATTTTGAGTGTGGCTATTCCCATTAAAACGCTTGTATAACCAATTAGCAATTCAGGTTGAAATTTTTCCATTTTCTCAATTAACCTTTTTGCTTCTTCACCAGTATACAAATTTTGATAATTGTCGAGAGAGAAAAAGGAAGATAGGTTTTTCAGCAAACCTTTATTAAGGCATTCTTCATCGGTAGATTTAGGAACAGAAAAATCGCCAATATTCGTTATCTTTGTTTTCCTCCAATTCATTCCATAAGCCTTAAGTTGTCTCACTCCAGCCAATGCTTCTATAACTAAATATTCCATATCTTTGTACATGAAAACTGGTCTGCCCGATGAGCCTGAAGTGCCAACAACATATGCCTTTTCTTTATTATAGTTAACTGGTACAATATCATCAGGATATCCTTCTATCAAGTCTTTCTTAGTAACTAAAGGTAATTTTTTCAAATCATCTATGCTCTTAATATCATCTGGGTAAATACCTGCTTCTTTGTACTTGCGATGATATAATGGCACCCTATATGCATATTTAAGTGCCTTCCTCAAAGCTTTACTTTGATATCTTTTGATTTCATCTGGCTTTAATTTCCAAGCTCTTTCTACGTCTGTGAGATAATGTGCCAACGCTTTCAGTGAAAATAATGGATTTAGGAAAGGGTTCATGTGCTTAAATAAGCATTATATTTAAGATTTTAGACTTCTAAACTTATAGCCATAATATATTGCTCCTCTTTTGCCATCCTCCTGAATTCTTCTAAAGCATGCTTCAACTCTCATGCCTATATGAATGTCATCTAAATTGCAATCCACAATTTGCCCTGTCAGATAGCATCCTTCATCCATTTTTATTAGAGCAATTGCATATGGTGATTTTCCTTCAAACTCTGGAGGTGGCACCCTTATAATCGTAAAACTTTCAACAGTTCCCTTGCCATCTAACTTATAATCTTCCATTTTTCCAGCGGACTTTCTTCTGCACGTTGGACATATACTTCTTGGAGGGAAATAAATTTTTCCACACACACCACATTTCTTGCCTATCAGATTATATCGTGAGGGTATCTCTCTCCAGTAGCGAGGCACGCCCATCATATCACCTCCAAAATATGAACTACTGCAGTTCCCCCTGATCCACCAACGTTATGAGCTAAGCCTATTTCTGCTTCTTTAACTTGCCTTTCTCCTGCCTCCCCGCGGAGTTGTAAAACAATTTCATTTATTTGAGCAACGCCTGTTGCTCCAACAGGATGTCCTTTAGCCTTAAGCCCACCCGATGTATTAACTGGTATCTCGCCATCCAATGCAGTTAACCCTTCTTCTGTAGCCTTTCCCCCCTTGCCTTTTTCTACAAAACCTAAGTCCTCGATGGCAATAATTTCTGCTATAGTAAAGCAATCATGAACTTCAGCAACGTCAACATCTTTTGGCTTTATATCTGCTTTTTCATATGCAAGCTTTGCTGCATGCTGCGCCGCTGGCAAAGCATCGAATCTTTTTCTTCCATGGAGGGAAAGGGTATCTGTAGCCTGAATTGAAGCTGATATCTTTATTGGTTTATCTGTATATTTTTTTGCTATTTCTAAAGGAGCTAAAACTGCAGCTGCTGCTCCGTCGCTAATTGGGCTACAATCAAGTAAATGCAATGGGTCTGCCACCATTGGAGATTTTAATACATCCTCAACACTTATCCTCCTCTTAAACTGAGCCTTTGGATTCAGGCTTCCATTATAATGATTTTTTACTGCAACCATAGCAAGCTGTTCCTGAGTGGTGCCATATTTATGCATGTGATATTTTGCCATCAATGCATATAATCCAGGAAATGTTGCTCCAAAGAAAGCCTCCCACTCGCGATCTGCAGCAGAAGCAAGTATGTTCGTTGCTTCCCCTCCAACTACATCAGTCATCTTTTCTGCTCCTCCTACTACAACAATATCATACATTCCACTTGCCACCGCCAAATAGCCCTGATGCATTGCAACGCCTCCAGATGCGCAGGCTGCCTCGACGCGCGTAGACGGAATATGCAAGTCTTCGAGACCAGCTACTTCCACAGCCAAGCTACCAACATGTTCCTGCCCAATAAAGCGGCCAGTTGACATTCCTCCGATATACAGAGCATCGATTTCCTCGCCTTCTATTCCCGCATCCATAATTGCCTTTATTCCCGCCTCCGCTACGAGTTCGCGAAAAGATTTTTCCCAGATTTCGCCAAATTCAGTCATTCCTATTCCAATAACTGCAACATCTCTCATTTAAATTCACCTCTCAATTTCATATAAGTGCCATAATCAACATATTCCTTATTCTCAATCATCTTCCTTATATTTTGCCTTTCATAATCCTCGATAGCATCATTCACAGTTATATCAAATGCATCTGAGCCAGCTCCAGAGCCGTAGGAAACAGCAAGTATTCTGTCTCCTGGTTTTGCAACATCGAGCACACAGGCGAGACCGAGCATTGTAGAGCCAGAATAAGTATTTCCTATAATTGGGCAAAGCAATCCTTCTTCAATCTGCTTCTTCTCAAAGCCGAGCATTTTAGCCACCCTCATTGGAAACTTTCCATTTGGCTGATGAAAAACTGCATAATCATAATCGCTTGCTTTCATACCAACTTTCTCCATCAGCATTTTTGCAGCACTAACAATGTGGCGGAAGTAAGCTGGTGCTCCCGTAAAGCGCTCACCATGTCCAGGATATGGCTCTCCCTCCCTTCGCCAAAAGTCGGGAGTATCAGTAGTAAAGGAAATGGTATCATTTATCTCTGCTATCCCCTCATTTCCAATAATAAAGGCAGCCCCACCAGCAGCAGCGGTATATTCCAAAGCATCGCCAGGAGCAGCCTGGGCAACATCTGCACCTATTGCCATTCCATATGTTATTCTCTTGCTTTCTACGAGAGCAATACAATTCTGCATGCCCGCCGTGCCCGCCTTGCAGGCAAATTCATAATCTGCTGCTGTAAGCTCTGGCGTTGCTTCTATAGCTTCTGCAACAATGGTGGCAGTAGGCTTAACTGCATAAGGGTGGCTCTCTGAACCAACATAAATTGCTCCTATTTTCTTGGCATCTATTTTTGAGCTCCTAACTGCATTTCTCGCTGCTTCAACCGAAATTGTGGCAGTATCTTCATCAATTGCAGGAACAGATTTTTCGAAAACATATAAGCCAGAAGAAACAGATTTCCCATCTCTTCCCCAAATACGAGCAATTTCTTCAACTTTTATCCTATATCTGGGGACATACGCCCCATATCCAACTATGGATGCCATTGATGGCAACATGTTTTTATGCTATATAAAAATGTCGATGTCTAAATATTAAATATCCAAACTTCTTTTTCAATGCTTGCTGTATTTCCTGCAAAACCTTTTGCAACAGCTTTTATTCTATGTTTTAAGAAAGCTGTTTCGTCCCATAGCCATTCATAAGGTTGTGATGAATCTGTACTTTTGAGTTCATCATCTACATAGAACTCTACTGTGCTTATCCCAGTTTCCCCATCATATGCATCTGCTTTAACTGTTATGCTTCCAATAATTATTGTAAAACCAACAGGCAATATATCTTTGCCAAATATATGCAGATACCCCTCTTTTGGATTAATAATTTGTAGCTGTGGAGCTATATCATCTACACTTGGAATCGATGCTACAGTTTCATCAACATAATATGCATCAAAAGGATTTTCATTTGGAGGAACTGCATATCCTTCATGTTTTTCAGAATTAAAAACTACAGCAATAACCATAATATTGTCAGGGCTTATATGCCCAAAATCGTGGTTGTATCCATCTGTATGGCTGTTTCCATCCCAGATGACTTCTGCTTGTCAAACATCTTTTGCTCCTATATTTATTTCTTGATTTATCGCATAATCTAAGAAGGCAAAGGTATATGCCTTGCCCGCCTTATCACGCCGTCCCATATAGTCGATGAAATTTCTGTTATATGCACTTTAACGTATCCATTATAATAAACAAAACAATTTCATGTTATACTATGCTAACCATATTTTAAAATCTTACTGTTTTGAATTCCTGTCATTACCATTGACACAAAATAATAAATTATTTATGCCAAAATAAAGATTTACTGAATAATGAAAATAGCATGGTTTACTGATACGTGGCTTCCTGCAAGAGATGGGGTTGTCAATTCCTTGCTAATGTTCAAAAAAGAGCTTGAAAAAAGAGGACACGATATTTTTATTTTTGCCCCTGGAGAAAGGAATGATGAGAAAGGAAACATCTTCTATTATAAGTCAAGACCATTGAGGGCATATAAAAACTACAGGGTTTCTTCACTTCCCTCTCTTTTTTCCAGACGAACTATAAAGATAGTTAATAAAATTAAGCCAGATGTTATTCATTCTCACTCTCCTGGTATAATAGGAATTCATGCAGTTATTGCCTCATATAAGCTAAAAATTCCCCTTTTTTTTACATATCACACATTTGTTGATGACTCCGTTTATCTTTTCTTCAGAAAAGAAAGAACACAGGAAATTGTGAGAAAATTGGTTTATAAGTGGCTGAGGTGGTATTTCAGAAGATGCTCCTGCATAATTGCCCCGAGCAAGTATACTGCAAAAATCCTCAACGAAAAGATTATGGAAAGAGAAATAAAAGTGCTTCCGACGGGCATAGATATAGAAAAGTTTTCCAATGGGGATGGAAGCGAGATAAAGAAAAGATATGACGGCAAAAAAATTATACTCCATGTGGGAAGGGTTGTAAAAGAAAAGAATCTTGATTTGCTTATAGAAGCTGCTCCTTATATTTTGGAGAAAATGGAGGCAGTTTTTATTATAGTTGGAGAAGGACCGGCAAAAGAGGAGTTGGAAGAGAAAGTTAGGAGAATGAAACTACAGGAGTATTTTGTATTCACTGGTTTTGTAAAGGATGAAGATTTGCCAAACTATTACAAGGCTGCGGATGTTTTCGTCTTTCCGTCAGTATATGAAACACAGGGTATAGTTGCTTTTGAAGCAATGGCAGCCGGCGTGCCCGTTGCTGCCTCTACTGCAAAGGCTCTACCAGATTTCATAAAAGATGGAGAAAATGGATGTCTTTTTAATCCATATAATGCTAGAGAATGTGCAGAAAAGATTGTGAAAGTAATGGAAAATAAAGAGATTGTTAGGAAAGCAAGTGAATTTGTTAAAGAGTATAGTATTGAGAGAATGACAGATAAGCTTCTGGATATCTATGAAAGTAAAATGTAAGCTTATTATAGAATGCAAAAGCAATAAGGAAGCAAAAATTATTCATGACTCGTTAAGAATAGATAATGAAAGATTTATTTCTACGAGAGTAAATGGAAATTTTATTGAAGCAGAAGCGAGGGCAAAAGAAGCATTGTCATTACTCCATACGCTCAATGACTTTTTGAGTTGTTTATCGATAGCCAAAAATTTGGTTAATATTTTTTAATCATTTCTTTTGCTACCTTCGCCATATTTTCGGCCGTCAAGCCGTATTTTTCCATGAGTTGGCGGGCTTCTCCGCTTTCGCCAAAAACATCATTTACTCCTATTCTTCTCATTGGAACAGGCTTTTCTGCTATCGCCATTGAAACAGCATCTCCTAGTCCACCAATGATAGTATGTTCTTCGCAAGTTATTATTCTGCCTGTTTTTCCAGCTACTTTCCTTGCAAGTTTTTTGTCTATGGGCTTTATTGTTGGCATATGAACAATACATGCTTCTATGCCTTCCTTCTTCAGCAAATCATATGCCTTCAGAGCTTCTGCAGTCATTGTTCCAGTGGCGATGATAGCGACATCGCTCCCATCTCTTAACACGAGTCCTCTACCTATTTTAAACTCGCCATGTGTTTCAAAAATTATTGGAGCATCTGCTCTCCCTATGCGCACATAACATGGCCCGCTATGCTCTGCTATAGCAGGAACAACATCTTCCATTTCAGTTGCATCTGCTGGAGCTATAACCGTCATATTTGGCAGGGCACGCATTAAAGCAATGTCTTCAAGCATTTGATGACTTGCGCCGTCGCCACCAACAGATATGCCGGCATGCGTTGCGACAATTTTCACATTTAGCTCAGGATACGCTATAGACTGGCGGATCGCATCATAACTCCTGCCTGTTGCAAAGACAGCGAAAGTAGAGGCGAAAACTATTTTTCCACATGCTGCCAAGCCCGCTGCCACCCCCATCATATTTGCTTCTGCAATGCCCATATCAAAAAAGCGGTCTGGAAAAACTGTGCCAAACCTCTTTGTTTTTGTAGAGAGAGATAAATCTGCATCTAGGACAACGACGTCTTCATTTTTTGAGCCAAGTTCAATTAGAGCAGAGCTGTAAGCATCTCTCAAATTCCTCATTTTATTCGTTATGTTCGCATTAACCATTTAATCCCTCGTTTACGTCAACCATTTAGCTCCCTCTCCTCCTGCTCAAGTTCGCTCATTGCCTTCTTATATTGCTCTTCTGAAGGAGGTTTTCCATGAAATGAGAGTGTGCCTTCCATAAAGGAGACACCCTTTCCTTTTATCGTATTTGCGATTATGATGGTTGGTTTCTCATTCATTTTTATTTCATGAAATGTATCCAGAATTTCCTCAATGTCATGTCCATCTATTTCAATTACATCCCATCCAAAAGCCTGCCACCTCCATGCAATTGGCTCAACATGCATTATTTCCTCAGTTGGACCATCAATCTGCAAACCATTTCTATCCAAAATGGCAATAATATTATCAAGCTTATAATGAGAAGCTGAATTTGCAGCCTCCCATATTTGGCCTTCTTGCACTTCACCATCTCCAAGTATGACAAAAACCCTATAATCTTTTCCATCAAGCTTTCCTGCCAAAGCCATTCCAACTGCAACACTCAAGCCGTGTCCAAGTGAGCCAGTAGACATGTCAACGCCTGGCACTTTTTTCATGCATGGATGTCCCTGAAGAAAATGCCCTATTTTTCTCAAATTCTTAAGCTCTTCTACAGGAAAATAGCCAGCTAAAGCCAAAGCAGCATATAAGGCGGGTGCTGCATGTCCTTTTGATAGAACAAGCCGGTCTCTATCTGGCCATTTTGGATCCTTAGGATTATGACGCATTTCATGAAAATATAAACAAGCCATTACATCTGCAATGGATAAGCTTCCTCCAGGATGACCTGAGCCAGCCCTATATACAGATTCAATAACCCATTTTCTTATTTCCAATGCTTTCCTTTTCAAATCCTTTATGAGAGCTTTATCGTGCATTTTATAGTGATATAGCGTACGACTATTTATTTATGATGTTGCAGAGATTTTACCATTTCAAAACTCGTCTCAAAACGCAATAACATTTTTAAGATTTAAATATATATTATGTAAATGTGGTGGAAAACTAAATTTCGTTATAACCCAGAAAATGGAGGTTATACGAAGAAAAATTTCGGATATTCTACGTTAAGTGAAATCGGGCTCGCGGTGGCTTTAAAAATAGATTTAAAAAGGGAGGAATGATAATATGAGTATGAGAACATCTCTTAAAGAATGGGCAAAAGAAAACAAAGTATGGGAACCAAAAACTTGGAGAATCTTCTTAGAAAAGGATCTCGTACCCTTCTATAAACAAGCATATACTTTGAATGCACTTCATGAGTTTCTTAAAAGTGAAAAAATTTGTGGGAAATCTTCCTTAGCAGATATTGAGGATACGCTAAAGAATAAAATCAAGGTGGCGATTTACGGTGGTGTAGAACCTAATAAAGATTTCAGCACATCTTTTGCGAAGTTTATGTATGATAACTTTGGAATATGTGCAGAAAATGCTCCCTCTTTTGAGGAAAGTATAAAACACTATGAAAGCTGGGGAGATGGTATTAAAGTAAGTGTTAATCCAAATTCGTGGATAAATTCTATCCCGATTGGAAGTTTGGTAGATAAATTGAGAGATTTGATTCAATGGAATCTTTGTAGAGAATTAGGGATTAAGTTATCAGAGATAGGCATTCAAGAATCCTATCCTTACCCTCCTTTCGAAGCTATAGAACCTAACACCTTACTTCCGCAGGCTGGTGAGAAACCAGAGAAATTAGTATCGCTAATAAATGAATTCAAGCAGAAAGCATTAGATTTATCGATAGGTGTAAATCCATTCACGACTTTTGTTTTCTATGCAAGAACTATACCTTTGCTCGTACTTATGGAGTACCTTGAATGTGATATTAATAAAATAATAAAATTAGCCAACTTTTTAGGACTTAAAGCCTATTCTATGATTGACCAAAGAGAGGTTAGCTTGCCTACAAAGAGCCCTGATAAGGTTATTTTACTATTAACAAGCAATTCATTGTCCTATAAAATACTGGAATTACGGGGCTATTTGGAAAAAGTAGATCCAACAATTAAACAGGTACATGAGAACGTGATTAAAGAAGCCATAAATCAAATTCATGTAACTTTTGAACCTTGGAAAGATTACGAACCCATTTTCTCTTTCCTAAGTGAAATTCTAAAAGACAGAAATTGGATTAGCTTAAATGTAGAAAATGGAAGAATTACAAAGCTCAGGTCAGGTTACAGAAAAATAGAGCTTCCTAGCAAAATATGGCTGAGGGATTTTCTTATAAAAATCTCCCCCATTGTAAGTGCTGGAATAGTCAGATTCTCTTTTAGTATGACCCAACTGGAATTTCACCCATTTGCGAAAGAATGGATCGATAAGGTGATGGAAAATGAAGGAAAGGCTTAGATTTCGACCAATATCAAGACTCAAGGTTATAGAAACGGAAGAATACCAAAAAGAGGTTCAAAAAGGTGCTTCTAAAGCAATTGAAAGCGAAAAAGAAACCCAACTATATTTTGAGTTACCAATTTATGATATATCCCTCGAACAAGCCTCACTTTCAACCAGATTTGAATCATTAAATACTGAAGTTAAAGAAGTGACTATAAAACGAACCATTTCACCCTTATTTGATACTCCTCTAAATAGGCAGATTATAAAACCAACCCAAACTCCTGCTACAGGTCTGATTCAAGTTTCTATTCCTAAAGAAACGCCCAAAATTGCTGACATAAATTTATCTGCTCCCAAAATTGAGCAACTCTCATCCTTCCTTAATACGGATATCGCGAAAACCATACAAACGGATAAAACCAAAATTGAAAGTCCTGTTTCTTTTGATTTAGAACTAGAATCTAAAACACTCTTAAAACAAAGCTCAGAGTTAGATACAGAACTAGTAACTACAAACATTGAAAGTGGCATAGAGACACTTGCGTCTTCTGAGGAACAAACTCAATTACCAATTTTTGAAGAATTCATTAACTGTGATAAGAGATTCCCTAGGAGTTTTAGTGAAAGCTTTAATTCACCGTTTGTTGTTTTGATAGGCGAAGATGAACATGAGTGGCATATTCCGATAATCTATGCATTAAAGGAATTGTTCTGTGAAATAACTGATAAACATCCAAGGATAACTTTTAGAGAACCAGAACTTTTTGAGGAAGGAATAGAGGAAATTGTCGATTCATTGGATCCACATTCCTTAGACCAATTCACTTTTGAATATAAAATTGAGTTCTTAGATGCAAGAAAAATGCACCTCGCAGTCGATGAATTTGTAAAGATGGTTAGAGGTCGTCTTAAATCAGGATTTTTACAGCAATTTGGTGTTTTGGTTATAGCAGTAAAACCAAAAGATTTGGATAAAGCTAAAAATGCTCTGAAATTTGAAGGACTCCGTGTTTATACTTGCTTGCCTGACGATGCAAAATACGAAATATTTTGTTCTAAGATTCTTGGAGTTAGTACCTTGGATAAATTTTTCGCTAATTTAAGAAAATACGAGAGATATTTGGACTACACCCATAGAAGATTTTCCATTTTTGTTAAAAGAGGTACTGATGCTAGTGATAAACTTCAATATCCTCTAAAAGTCGCTATTTTTGTTTATTTGGTTAATGATCTAAGAAACAGAAAGAAGAAAATAATAAACAATTTTGAAGAACTTTGCGAATTCGTAAATGAAATCTTGGAAAGAGAAATAAAGGTAGAAGCCCAGACAAAAGAAAATGACAAAGTTAAAGTTATCCCAGACTTAGTCTATTCTCCAGAAGGAGAAGAAATTTATGTGGAAATAGAAACCCTCATTGGTACTCTTGAACCTTTGAAGAAAATTGATGAAACCGTAGAAAAATACAAGGGTGTGTCAAAAACCAAAACAATCTGGATTGTTCTCAAGCCTGTTTCTGCAATGATTCATTATGAAGAGCTTAAGGCAAGGAAGAAGGCTTATAAAATCCTTTATAATGATAAGAAGATAGATTTCAAGGTTCTTACGCTTTTAACGTCAAAA
>VBQI01000033.1 GCA_008297865.1 Thermoplasmata archaeon | reverse complement strand
ATATTCCATGCCTGGAATGTATAATGTTGCAATATGGGCAATAGATGGAAATGATAATCAGGCAATAGCAACAGGATATAAGTTTATAATAGAGTAGTGAAACAATAGAGTTATTGTATGTTATCTTATGGAATAAAAAATTGCCATAAACCCTGCAAAAATCATAATAAGTATAATAATCAAAGCCATAAGTTTCATTTTTGTCTCTCTTCTCATTCTATCACCACATATATTGAGTCAACTTTTAATACATTTTCTTCGGGTTTCTCTTCTACTTTTATAAATTCCTTACTTATTTTTAATTCTTTTCCCTCTATTTGCAATTTATAAAATCCATTTTCCTCAAGTTCCTCTGCTACTCTCTCGCTATTCTTTTTTATTTCCTCTACAATTATCCTGCTTTTCTCTTTGAAATATGGCCCAATTTTATCATACAAAGGCAGTGCAATTTTTTTTGCAACTGGCTTATCATCAGATATGACTATTTCCTTTATTTTAAGTGTTCCCGCAATAATTTCTTTTGCCTCTACATTGCCATAGATTATTACTTTCTCGATGGGCGTATTCAGTGCCATGCCCCTCTTGCCTTTCCATTCCCTTATCTTTGCAATTACCTGTTTTACAATCTCGCCTTTTCTTTCTGCTTCTTCATCAAACAATATAGGCTCTGGCCATTTGGAGACATGTATACTTTCCTCCTCCTCAAATTTCTTGTAAAAATTATGATATATTTCTTCCGTTATAAATGGCAGGAAAGGAGCAAAAAGTTTTGCTATGCCTATGCCAATGGTGTAAAGCGTGTATAAAGCAGCTTCATCATCTTTTTCATAGATTCTGTGCTTACTCATCTCTATATAGTGGTCAGCAAATTCATGCCACAAGAAATATTCTACCTCTCTCATAGCATTTGAATATTCAAACTTCTCCATATACTCAGTAGCCTTTTTCACAACTTTACTGAATAAACTTAAAATCCATCTATCAACTAAATTAAGCTTTGTCGCCAATGGCTTTTCTTTAACAACACTTCCTATGAATTTTTCAACATTCCACAATTTATTCATCAGTCTTATTCCCCTCACCAAATCTTTAAAACGGAACGGATTATCCTCTCCAAGCTTGCATGTCGCCGCATAATAGCGTAAAGCATCGCTTCCATATTCCTTTATTATTTCCAGAGGATCAACAACATTTCCCAAGGAAGTGTGCATCGGCTTTCCATCTGGAGCCAGAATGAAACCATCTATCATCACTTGTTCAAAAGGCTTATCGTCAGTAAGCAAAAAGCATCTTAATATAGTGTAGAATGCCCATGTGCGTATTATATCATGAGCCTGAGGACGTAATGACATAGGATAAAGTTCTTTGAATAGCCCCTCATCTCTCTGCCAGAATGTGTTGAACAATGGAGTTATAGAGGAATCCATCCATGTATCAAAAACATCCTCACATCCTCTTAGCTCGCCTCCACATTTCGGACATTGTTCAATAGGAGGGTTATCAATAGTAGGATCTACATAACATTGCTCTTCTTCTGCAAGCACCACTTCCTTACATTGCTTGCACTCCCATATTGGAATAGGTGTAGCAAAGTAGCGTTGCCTCGATATAACCCAATCCCATTTCAATGAGTTAACCCAATCTTCAAGCCTTTTAAACATATATTCAGGATACCATTCCATATTTTTTGCAACTTCAAGGATTTTTTCCTTAAAAGGCAAAATTTTCAGGAACCACTGTTCAGCTTGAATGAATTCTATTGGCGTCTTACACCTCCAGCATACTCCAACGCTTTGCTCGATTTCCTCCTGCTTTACCATATAACCTTCTTTTTTCAAATCTTCAATTATTGCCTTTCTTGCCTTTTCTACCTTCATCCCCGCATATTTTCCAGCTCTCTCATTCATTGTTCCATCTTCATTTATGCATATTTCTATTGGCAATTCATATTTCATTGCCCATTCTAAATCTTCTTTATCGCCAATGGTACAAACCATTACTATACCTGTTCCAAAATTAGGATCGACGCTTTCATCTTCTACAATTTTTACTTTCTTCCCATAAATTGGCACCAGAACTTCTTTATCAACTAAATGCACAGCTCTTTCATCCTCTGGATGAATTGCAACAATTTGGCATGTAGAGAGCATTTCTGGCCGAGTGGTTGCTATTTCAATATAACTACCTTTCTCATCTTTCTTTATTCCATTTCCATTTTCCTCATTTTCAAAATAAAATTTTATTGTATTTAACAACGTTTTCCTATTTGTATGTTCTATTTCCGCATCTGCCATTGCCGTCATACAGCGGGGGCACCAGTTAACTGGAAACTCGCCTCTATAAATATATCCTTTTTTGTAAAGCCGAATGAATGAAATCTGAGTCAAGCGGCGATAATATTCTGCATCCGTTCTGTAATAAATACTTTCATCCATTGATTCGCCAAGCACAATGAATTGATTTATCATATCCCCAATATTTTCGTCTGCAAACTGTTTGCAGAGTTTTATGAATTCATGCCTATCAATATCTTTCCTTGTTATTCCATGCTTCCTTTCTACCCTCTCCTCAATAGGAATGCCATTTACATCAAAGCACAACGGAAAGAAAACATTGTAGCCACACATCCTTTTATACCTTGCAATAAAATCAATATGAGTATAATGCACAGCATGTCCAATATGCAAGGCGCCTGAAGCATAACGTGGAGGATTATCTATAGAATAAACCGGCTTCTTTCCTTTTTCAAATTTATATATGTTCATCTCTTGCCATTTCTTTTGCCATTTCTTCTCCACTTCTAAAGCATTATAAGCACTCACTTTTCCAGAAGTAAATTTCTGCTTATAAAATTTGTTGCTTGGACATTATTTGAATAAAATCAAATTTGAACAAAATCTGATGTTAAAAACCAAATTTTCTTATATTGTTTTCACATAAACTCTCATGCTGGAAAGCATTACGAGGAACTTGAGAGAAGTAGTAACAGTTGAGGAACTCAGAGAATTGCTTAAAAAAGAAGAAAAAAAAGCATATATTGGATTTGAACCATCTGGATTGGTACATCTTGGCTGGCTTATGTGCGGAGACAAGGTAAAAGATTTAGTTAATGCAGGTTTCGAGGTTAAAATTTTACTTGCAGACTGGCATGCATGGATTAATGATAAATTTAATGGGGATATGAATGCAATAAAAATATGTGGAGAGTATATAAAGGATGCATTTTCTGCAATGGGTGTGAGCAATGTGGATTATATATATGCAAGTGATACAATAGGCGATGAAGTTTACTGGCAAATTGTTTTAAAGATTGCGAAGCAAACATCTTTGGCAAGAGTTAGGAGGGCTATGGACATAATGGGGAGGAAAGCTGAAGAAGCTGACAAGGACATCTCTAAATTTTTTTACCCCTTAATGCAGGTAGCAGACATCTTTTATCTGAACGTAGATGTTGCGCTTGGCGGTATGGATCAAAGGCATGCCCATATGCTCGCAAGAGATGTAGCTGATAAGCTAAATATGAAGAAACCAATTGCTCTCCATACTCCAATTATTTCGAGCTTACAAACAAGGGAGAGAATGGATGCGAAAATGTCAAAAAGTAAGCCAGAAAGTGCGATTTTCATTCATGATGACTTTGATGTTATAAAAAAGAAGCTCAAGAAGGCATATTGTCCAGAGGGAGTAGCAGAGGGAAATCCTGTTATGGAAATAGCTCGCCATATAATCTTTCAACATTTTAATGAAATAGAGGTAGAAAGAAAGTATGAAGGAAAAATAGTTTACAGCTCTTATGATAAAATGGAAGAAAGCTTTTTGAAAAAAGAACTCCATCCTCTCGACTTAAAAATGGCGGTTGCAGAGTATTTAGAAAAAATCATTTCACCAATAAGACAATACTTTAGCAGGCATCCGAAAAACTTAGAAAGTGTGCTTTCTTATATGAAGAAATGATAAAAATTGGATGTTGTGGATTTAGAGGGAAAAGGCAAGATTACTTCAAAAATTTTGAAGTAGTGGAAATTCAGCAAACTTTTTATAAGTTACCGATGCTTACTACAGCAAAAAAATGGAGGAAGGAAGCACCAAAAAATTTTGAATACGCAATGAAAGCATGGCAACTTATAACCCATAAGGCAAGTAGCCCAACTTATAGAAAAGCTGGAATAAAAATTGATGAAGAAAAAAAAGATAAGTATGGATTTTTCAAACCAACTAAGGAAGTTTTTGAAGCATGGGAAGAGTGCAGTAAATTCGCTGAGGAATTAAAAGCAAAATTTATCGTATTTCAGTGTCCTTCTGCTTTTAAAGAAACTAGAGAAAATATTGAGAACATGAAACAATTTTTCTCATCAATTGAAAAAAAGTTTGTGTTTGCGTGGGAACCTCGCGCAGAATGGAAGATGGCTACAATAGTTGATTTATGCAAAGAATACAATTTAATACATTGTGTTGATCCATTTAAAAATGAAAGTTATTATGGAGAGCCGAAATATTATAGGCTTCACGGAATAGGGGGCTATAATTATGATTATAGTAGAGAGGAATTGAAAAAACTACTTGAAATATGCAAAAAAGCAAAAGATATTTATTGTTTTTTTAACAATACTAAAATGCTCAAAAATGCTCTTGAATTTAAAGAAATGATAAAAGCTACAATGTAAAAAATTTAATTTTCTTTCATATTTTCATTTGTGCTTTACATAGTGATTGTAACCCCAATATGTAATATTGCATGCAAATATTGTGGAGGTAGCTTAAAGGGTATGCCTCCAGATATAATCTATGACATAGAGGAACTTGCAAATTTTGTTGGAAAGGATAGAGAAGCCATTGTGGCATTTTATGGGGGAGAACCTTTGTTAAGAGTGGAAAAAGTTAAGGAAATGCTTGACATCCTGCCAGCAAAAAAATTTGTATTGCAGACAAATGGATTTTTCATAAAAAAGCTTGGAAATTATTTGCATAAAATAGATGCGATTTTACTTTCTATAGATGGAAGAAAGGAAATTACTGATTTTTACCGCTGTAAAGGATGCTATGATAAAGTAATGGAAGCATTATCTTTCATTAAAGAAAACGATTACAGGGGGGAAATAATTGCAAGAATGGCAGTATCATATAAAACAGATATATATGAAGATGTTATGCATTTACTCCATTTTTTTCCATATGTTCACTGGCAACTGGATGTTGTATGGAGCAATTTATGGAATTTAAGAGAATTCGAAATATGGGTTGAAAAAATTTATAAGCCAGGTATAAGAAAACTCATTGATTACTGGAGAAAAAAAATTGAAGTGGGAGAAATCATTGGAATCATACCATTTTTGGGAATAATGAAAAGCATTTTGTATGGCGGAAATGGCTTGCCCTGCCAAGCAGGCAAAGGAGCGGTTGCAATATCTACAGATGGAAAAGTGCTTGCATGCCCAATTGCTCCTGATTTTAAATGGAATATTCTGGGGGATTTCAAAAAATTTAAAGAAATAGAAGTAGGCGAACCCTGTAAAAGTTGTAATGTATATAAAATATGTGGTGGAAGATGTCTATTCACCTATAAAGAAAGGTTGTGGGGGGAAGAAGGGTTTAGAAAGATATGTGAAGTTACTAAATTCCTCATTTACGAACTTATTAAACACAGAGATGTGTGTGAACAAATGAAAGATAGATTTACCTATCCACATTATAACAATACTACAGAAATAATACCATAATTACTCTAGTTTAACTTCTATCTCATTTTCTTTCTCTGCAATCCATGGAATTTCAACTTCAACATACGCATTTGGAGGAATTGTTATACCTTCAATGCTATTCTTTTCCTTTCCGTTTACAAGCAATGCTACCTTTTTATTTTCTGCCTCTTTTTCTCCTTCATTATGTATTTTAACTCTCGTAATAACTTTTTTCCCCTCTTCAAATTCTTCAGGCTCATGTGTTATCTCCGTTTTTAATATGGGCATTGGTTCCCTTAATGTAACAAGAAGCGTAATTTTCTCACTCTTTCCTTTATCCGGAGTAGCAATAAAATCAATAGATGCCCATTCTTCGGGAGGAGCAGCCGGCGGTGTATGCACAGTGACTTTAACTCTTTCCTCTTCTCCTCCATCCAATACCACTTCTTCCTTGTCTATATCAACACGCCAGTTTTCTGGCAGTTTTCCTTCGATACCAAATCTATATCTAATTTTACTCTTTCCTGCGCCTTCTTTTTCAAGTGGGTTTATGACATCTACATAAAATTCCACACTTTTCCCAGGAGCAACTTCAGCCATTCTTTCCTCACAAGAAAGCTCGACTGTTTTTTGAACGGTTCTTCCAAGATAATAAGCAATTAAGAAGAGAACAGCAACGCCTACAATAAACAATACCAAACCAATTATTTTTCCATATTCTTTTTTCTCAGCAGGGGTAAAAATGACGTGCAAGGTTGCCCAATTGGAATCCTCAGCATGAGATGAGCGTGCAGTTAAACCGACTGCTGTATAATTTTTTGCAGCGTTAAGTGGAATTTTTACAGTAACATTTATTTGCTTACTCTCACCTGGCTGGAGAGTAATATTCTTCTCCTCTAAATAATAATCCCATTCACATTCAACAAGCAAATTGTATGTATCATTTCTGTTTCCCAAATTTTTAACTATGAATGAGACAGTTACATTTTCTCCAAGTTCTCCTTCTACTTCCTCCGTCTTTACTACTACCTCCACACCATAACTCGGAGGAGTAATGCTGGTATTCAGCCATATTGAACCTGTGCCAGTTTTTCCTTGAGCGAAAATTGTAATATTCAAATAATCTCCCTCCTGAGCATCTTCGGGGGCAGTGACGATAACCATCACTTTCCCATATGAATTTGCCTCTACCGTTAATTCTTCAGGAACTACTGTAACATTCCATCCTTCTTTTACATCACCTATAATAGAAATTGATACGGTATCATCTTCTGGAGCATTGTTGTAGATGGTAATATCATATGTTTGATTTTCTCCTGGGTCTACATATTTCTCATTTATATAACATTGAAGTTTTAAACCCCCACTAATGTTGAGAGGTATGGAGACATAGGATTTTGTATAAGTTGAATCATAAAGAATATTTGTAGCGAAAAATGGCGAGAGAAAACTGAATGGAAAATAAGAAAGCAAATCAAGAACCTTTTCTATTTTTATTCCGAGGGAATGACCTTCAGAAAGAACATATTCAATATTTTCAAAACGAAATCTCTGTGTTTTGAGTGTTTCATTTTTTAGGAATAAAAGCGTGGCAGGACCAGATGAAGCAATTGTATCCATATTTCCAGATGGTGCTATGTCTACAAGCGTTGCTTTTATTACTCTAATTTGGAAAGGTAAAATATCTGGCACAAAATCTGGCTTTATAAAAGATGCTTCAACAAAAACTGTTGCATAAATATTTCCACTTAGTTTTGTTTCTCTTTCGAAAGGAAGCGTGGCCCAAACAACAGCGCCTTCATCTAAATCAACATATGAAGCAGTGCTTGCAGATGGTTTAAATGTATCCATTAACTTCGTTCCAGGAAACTCAGGATTTACATCATCATGAAGATAATAATAGCTTTCTTGGGCATTTGCAGAAAGAATAAATGGAAGCAGTAATAGTAGAACCAACAATTTTTTCATACAAGATGAAATATCGAATGTTTATATAGATTTTGTTATGTAACTGAGTAATTCTGCCACAAATTTATTCCATATATATTGCTGGACGGAGGGGCATTGCATTTTGTCTTCTATTTGCAGGGTCATATTCTGCATCTATATGAAAGGATGCTCCAAACTCTTTTTCTAAAAACTCTTTTGCACTTTCAAAATATTTCTTCTCATCTATACGCAAAAAGCTTTCTTTCCTCACTTCTTCCATAATTTTCTTTGCAAATTTTGCAACTTCCTTCATATCCAAGCCAAGTTTCTTTGCCTCTTCCATTATATATTTCATTTCAAGCATTCCCTTTTTATGAAGCTCCATCGCCTTTTGAGCTAAATCCCATTTCCATTTTGGAGCAATATAAATGTAAATTTCACTCGGCTTTATTCCTGTAACCTTCTTTATTTCTTCTATATCCTCGATGGTTCTTTTTAGCATCTCCTCTGCTTTCAGAACTTCTTCATTTATTTCTTCAGGCTCCGGAAAATTCTGCAGAGAAACGAAGCCACTGCCAATTTTTTCCCACATCTCCTCAGCTATGTGCGGAGTAAATGGAGCCATTGCTTTTATCCATTTTTCAATCAAACTATGCAGTAAATCTTCGTTCTCTCCTCCCCTCCTTATATACCAGCTGAAAATATTTGGAATATCAAAGAATATTGCAGTTGTAGCTTTTCTAAGCTCATATTCCTCCATTGCTTCTCTTGCTTCTCTTATTTTTTCATTAAAAGCAGAGGAAAGCCACTTATCAATTTCTTTCTTTCCTCCATTAACTTTTCTCAATTCTTCAAATAAATTATATAGCCTACTAAGCCTTTTTTTATATTGTTCAACTGTGCTTCCATCCCATTCAATATCTATGAAAGGCGAGCCTACATGTGCATAATAGAGGCGCATGGCGTCGACGCCATATTTTTGGGCAGCATCCGGTATTGGCTCAGCCCCTCCCTTAGATTTTGAAATCTTCATTCCTTCTTTCTGCGTAATCCACCAGTTTACAAATATGCCCTTTGGCCAGTATTTTTGAGGAAAAATGGCGACATGATTCATTATAAAGACTGGAAAATGCACCGTCTTATGTTCTTTTCCTCCAAGATTTATATCTACAGGATACCAGTAAGCAAACTCTTCCCTTATTTCCTTCCATACTTCATTTCTTGCTTCTCCTTTTTCAAGAAAAACATAGTCAAAGAAATCATCGTTCATCTCGCTTGCTTTTATCTTTCCTTCATTAACATATTTTGATATGATATAGTATGCTGGATATATTGTCGAGTCAGATATTGGTTCAATAATCCAGTTTTCATCAAAAGGAAATGGAGTTCCAAGCCACGAGCCTTGTCTAATGCATGCTCTATCTCCAAACCATTCGAGAATTTTGGGAATCTCTCCTTTATATTCCTTAGGATAAATATTCATTGTCGATGCATGCTCCTTGCTTCTTTCCGTAAGTTCTTCATCACTATATTTTATGAACCACTGTTCTGGAATCTTTTTAATCATTACATCTTCTCCACATCTGCATACGACTTTCTTTGAAAATTCTCTCATTATGACGGCATCGCCTCCTGAAATCATTTCATTCTTTATTTCTTCTTTTGCATCATTTATTCTTCTCCCCGCATATCCATTACAGTTTTCATTCAGCACACCCTTATGGAATTCTTCCTTGTACACAATTTGTGTAGCCTCCTCAAGCTTTTCATATTCTTCCTGGCTTTTTATCCCCATTTTCTCAACAACTTCTTTTGCAGGCATGGTATAGCCTTCAACATTTATTATGACGATAGGCTCAACGGGCATTCCTATGTCACGGAGGGCAACATAATCATATGGAGCATGGGCGGGGACACTCATTACAATGCCAGTTGCAACATCTGGATCTGCAAATTTTGCTTTAAAAATGGGAATCCTTTTATTAACAAAAGGAGCCACGCATTTCTTTCCAACAATTTCTCTCCCGCTTATTTTCCCTACTATTTCGACATCATCCATCTGATACATCAGCTTTTTAACAGCTTTTTCAGATAGAATCCATTCCTCGTCGCCTACTTTTGCTATAACATAATCAACCTCGTCATTAACCCACATATTTGTAACGCCAAAAATTGTTTCAGGGCGTAGCGTGGCGGCTGGCAAGATTTTTCCATCATCCATTTTAAATTTAATGACAACAAATTCCAAAATTTCTGCATCTCCTCCCTCAGATATATCTGTTTCACTTCTATCCACTGCCACTGGTCCGCAATTAGGACAATAAGGAGCGAAATGGGGCTTGCGAATAAGCAAATTTTTTTCATTTAGCTTGCGGAACTGCCACTGAATGAATCTCTTATATCCATCACTTATAGTATCCATAATGCGTGTATAATCTATGAGAAAACCAAAACGCTTCCAGTATTGCTCTACATAAACTTTGCTAAAATATTTCACAACTTCAAGTGGATCAGAGAGCTTCTCAATAACTTCTTTAGGACAGCCATTGTTTCGTAGATAAGCGAGCATTGCCTCATCCTTCCTTGCCACTTTTTTAGCCAAACTTACAGCAGGCAAGCCGGTAGCATGAAAGCCAGCAGGAAAAATGACATCATATCCACACATTCTTTTATATCTTGCAATTATGTCTGCATAAGTGAAGCCGCGCATGTGGCCGACGTGCAAATAACCAGAAATTCCGGGATATGCAAAATGGATGAAAAATTTCTTCCCTTTCTGCTTTTTAGCTTCATATATCTTTGCTTCTTCCCATTTTTTCTGCCACTTGTGTTCAATCTCTTCAAAATCCATCAAATGGAAAAAATAGGGCATTATATAAGATTTGCTTAAAGCCGTGTCAAAGTGATAAGAAGTTAAATATGAAATAAAAGATGCAACAGCTTTGTATTACCAGAGTATTATCAAAGATAACAAATTTTATAAAATGCTTTGTGTTAGGTATTTTTAATGCAGAGGAAAAATTGGAGAGAGATGTTATTGGCATTTATTATAGCCATTCTCTTAACTCCATTCACTTCATCAGAATCAAATGGAATAAATGAGAAAAATGAGTGTAGAGATGCAACATATTACAATGCAACCGTTTTGATAATATCAACTGTTTATTATGTTAGTTATAGCGAAACTAAAATTGTTTTATATGAACAAAGGTTTATATTATCTCCTTTTGGAATATTTTATATAGCAGATGAGAATGGAATACAGGGATTTAGCTATCGTGGAGGATATCCAAATTCAATAGTGACTATTTATGGATTTGAAGGATTTTTCAGAGAGCTTGGATGGCTTGTAATTTTGATAGGTAAATGTAATGAAATAAATTTATTCATTGGAAGATGATGTGAATAGCTGAATCAATTCGTTTACCCTTACATTTCCTCCAATGCCTCTATACCCAATATGTTCAAACAATTTTTTAAAACCTGGCGTGTTGCATTCACTAAGGCCAATCTTTCCTTTTCTTTCTCGCTTCCAATAACCCTGCAATCTCTATAAAATGCATTAAATGAGGAGGCAAGCTTATATGCATATTCTGCAAGTATTGCGGGATTCTTGCTTTCTATGCTTTTCTTTATTGCTTCAGGAAATGAAGCAAGATATTTGATTAGCTTAATCTCACTTTCATGCTCATATTTTATCTTCTTTACCCTTTCATATTTTACTTTCCTCAATATTGAGCAACATCTTGCATGAGCATATTGAATAAATGGAGCGGATTCTCCTTCAAAATTTAAAGCATCTTCCCACTTAAACACGATTGCTTTATCTGGCTTTACTTTGATTATATTATATCTTATTGCCCCCACTCCAACATGCTTTGCAATGTACTCAATTTTTTCTTTTTCTAAATCTCTTTTCCTTACTTCTTTCCTTGCTCTCTCAATAGCTTCTTCTATTAAATCATCAAGATAAACAACTCTGCCTCTCCTCGTTGACATCTTTCCTTCAGGAAGAGAAACAAAAGCATAAAATATTACTTCAGGTGTTTTCTTTTCCAAAATATTCAATGCAATTTCAACACATTTTGCCTCAAGCTTATGGTCTTCTCCTAAAATATTTATGAGTATATCCGCATGTTCTCCTTTCCATATATGGTATGCTATATCTCTTGTTGCATATAAAGAGGTGCCATCACTTCTTGTAAGAAAAAATTTTTTATCTCTTCCATGAATGCCAAACGCTTCCAGATCAAGATACAGTGCATTTCCTTCCTTCTTTACATACTGTGAGGATGAAAGGGCCTTCATTACTTTTTCGACGCTCCCATCTAATACAAATTTCGATTCCTCAACAAATTCGTCTATAGAAATATTTAAACTTTCCAAGCTCTGAAGTATGCCATCAAGCACCTTCTTGTATACACCCCTTATTTCCTCTAAAAGCTTTTCATCCCCTCTCTCACATCTCTTCATTATTTCCTCTATTTCCTTTTTTACTCTTTCATCTTTTTCCATCATTTCAAAAGCTTTCTGATAGTATACAACATATTGATGATCTGCCTTCTTGCTTTTCTCTTTCACCTTTAAATCTTTCACCTTTAAATTCTTCACTCCCCAGAAAAGAGTTGCTACTTGTTTCCCCAAATCATCTACATAGTATTGTGTGACAACATCATATCCTCCAAATTTAAGAAGCCTTGCAATAGTATCTCCAATAATTGGATTTCTTGCCCTTCCAACATGCAACGGTCCATTAGGATTTGCAGATGTATGCTCAACGATAACCTTCAAATTTTTCTTTGGCAGCTTTCCGAAATCATCTTTCATTTTCTCAATTTTCTGCAAAATTTCTCTTGCCAATTTTTCAGTATTAATGAAGAAGTTAACATAGCCATGAACTGCTTCTACTTTGACTATCCATTCTCCTTTAATTTTGTTAGCTATCTCCTTTGCAATTTCGGCTGGATCCTTTTTCAATTTCTTTGCAAGCAAAAAGCATGGGAATGCCACATCTGCCAATTCTTCCTTTGGTTTCTCAATTTTAATATCGATTTCAATACCATATAGCTTTTTAACTACTTCCCTCAGCTTTTCTGCAGTTTCTTCCTCAAATTCTTCACATGGATATTTCATGGATTCCACGGATTGAATGCAGGATCTCCATATAAATTGAATTCGTGCAGGCAGTGATATTTTTTATCTAAACACTTTCCATACTCGAAGCGAGGATTCATTGATTCATACAGCATTTCATCAATTAGTTTGCAACCTGTAGAGACAAGGGGAGGAGTCCACATAAATGTGGAATTTGCATCTTTCGGCAAATAAACATTTTTGGCATTTCTCAATGCAATGCCAGTTGTGCTATTATTATGAATCAAATCCAAAATGAAACCCTCTGCAATAACCGCTCCAAAATGTGGCTCTGGATACTTGCCATTTTTCAAATTTATTGTGGCGTTGATGAATCCCCATATCCCAAAACCCTCAAATATTAAGCCTGGCTCAAGGTAGCCGGGGTCTGCTGTCACCCTGCTTGCTGCAACAAATGCATTTACGCCCGCGTGCAAATAAGCTTGGCTAAGGCAATTTTCTGGCTGTAAGCCATCTGTTCTACCAACTATACAGCTTTCTATGTAAACGACACTTGGCCCCAATTCCATTTTATAAACATTTCTGACATCGTATGTGCCTTTGCTACTCAGCCCACTTCCCATTGGATAGAATCTTGAAATGGTTGTGAAAGGTGGGAAACCTCGAGCCTCAAGCAATATATCTCCAGACTCATAGAGATAGTAGAAGCCATGGTTGAAGGTAAAGATTATGTTGCTCTCCTCCTGATATTTTCCGCCTTTAACATTATCTCCACTTATTGCTTCATAAAAGCGTGGGAACAAGAAATATTTCCTTCCATACTTTGCTAAGTTCTCGAAACCTTCTCTCTGTGAAGTAAGCAAGTGAGTTCGCTTTACATTATATCCCTCCAAATCATTGCAAAGCCTTAAATTCATGAAATAGCTCTCTCCAGTAGGCCATTTAGTTGGTTCATTTCCTCCGAGTATAAGGTTAGCTAAGGTGGTGATGACTGGTATCCATTGAAACTCCAGCCCACAGCCTGTCTGAATTGTCGCATTTCTCTTCCATTCTCCTTCTATAATCTCATTATAGAATATTGTCCTCGCTATTAAAGCAGAGCAATCTTCTA
>VBQI01000032.1 GCA_008297865.1 Thermoplasmata archaeon | reverse complement strand
CTTCTAGATCCGGGATACAAGAGATGAGAACAAAAGACAATAAATTGATTATAAAAGTTGCCAGTGATGAAACGGTTGCTGAAATAAATAGTGCAATTGTGAAAGCTGGAGGAAAAGTGATAAGAATGGAAGAGCTTGTCCCGGATCTAGAAGAAGTTTTTCTGAAACTGACGGGGAGGGAATGAGATGGATTTTAATATTATATTGACAATCGCCAGAAAAGAATTCTATGAATATCTAAAGACAAAAAGATTGCTTATAATAGGGGGGCTATATGTTGCTGGATTTTTACTTTCTGTTAGCATAATGTCCTATTACAGTTCGCATTCCCCCAATGATTTCAGACCAATTATTGCAAATGCTCATTCAATCACATCAATTTTCTACATACTACTTCCAATAGTTTTATCCTACGACTTAATAGTGAGAGAAAGAAGTAGAAAATCAATATATCTGTTACTATCCAAGCCAGTAAATAGGGAGGAAGTAATATTTGGAAAATTTTTGGGTGTTTTGTCTATTATTTGTTGTGTAATTATACCGATTGCCACAATTGGTCATTTAATTACTATGGCATTCTGTGGACCAGCGGGCACGGAAAGTATAGCGAGAGCATATGCTTATCTGGGAGTTATTATACTTGGCACCGCATGCTATATTTCTCTTTCCATACTATTTTCAATAATCACTAAATCTACAGCCACATCCATTATATCATCGCTGATAGTCGGATGGTTTGGACTTAACATGATATATCCTATTTATCTGATATTTAGCTTACTGGCTGGCGATCCTTTAAATACTACACCATGGTATGGAAAGCTTGCCTATGCAATTTCTCCGAGCAATGATATGGATGCAGCAGGAAGAATTCTCTCGGAGCAGATGATGGGACGACAAATGGGCAGTGTTATTCCAATAACTGTTTCTCAAGCCATATTGGCTTTGGTAATATTTTTCTTAATAACATTTGCAATTTCCACCTTTATATTCAGAAAAAAGGAACTGGTTTAATATTTCAGCAATTTAGCTATCTCTCCTGCTACACTTACTTTACTATACGAAGTTTCAAATGTATCTGTTGCAACTATTTCTTTGCATCCTGCTTTTAATATGCGCTCATCTGCATTTCCTATAAATAAGCCGTGAATGCATGCAACATATATCTCGCCTGCCTGCTGGGAGCGGAGTATCTCTACAGCTTTTGCCATTGTCCCTCCAGTGGAGATAATGTCATCGATGATGAGTAATTTCTTGCCTTTTACGTCCATATCCTTTACCTCCATCGTTACTTCACTACTACTTATTCTCGTTTTTTCAAAATGATTGTAATCACAACCTATTATGCTTGATGCTTTTTTAGCCATTTCTAAGGCTCCTTTATCTGGAGCAATAACTGCGTCTACTTTGCCTTTAAAATGCTCTGCTATTGCAGGGACACCATCACAAATTTTTGCTTCTATACTAAAAAAATTCAAAATATGTTCTTTGTGGGGGTTTACTATTATAACGCTATTTGCATCCTGCTCAATTAATCTTGCCATTTTCTCTGCACTTATGGCTTCACCATCCTCAAAAATTTTGTCTTGTCTTCCATACCCATAATATGGGATGATGACATCAATTCTACTTGCTATCCTGCTTACCGCATCCTGCAACAAAAAGAGTTCTATGATATTCTCATCTGGATAAGTGCTCTGAATTATTATGGCATGATTAGTTTTATCATTTAGCTTAACATAACATTCTCCATCTGGAAATCTTTTTATGGAAATATCTGCAATGCCCACCTTCAGCTCTTTAGAAAGATTTTTTGCAAGCGTTGGCGAAGAAGAACCAGCGATAATTTTCATGATATGGAATGAAAAAATTGTTTTTAATCATTATGGAGCAGAAGTCTCAATATTGTTTGCCATCATAAAAATATGAAAATATCTACAACATCTTTTGATACACTTTCTTTTTTGTATGCAAAGACTTCTATGGTATGGGCTCCTGGCTTACTTCTTAAAACCCATTCATATGGCTCTTCTTCATCAACATGCTTTAATTCTCCATCAAGATAAAATTCAACTTTATCTGTATTTTCCGCCTTAACCTTAACTGTTAAATTTCCTATGATACGAGGTGCACCTTCCTGAATAAATGGCATCTTCCTGAATATGGTTGGAAACTCTTTCCCAAAGACATATGTATGATATATTTCTGGTTGTTCTATCTGAACTTTTGGAACATCTGGCTCAAGATTGCCATACACATCCCCCAGATACATCACTCCCGTGCCTTCTCCATACCATTCTGCGATTGCAAGGCTGTCGTAGGCAATACGGAGCCAGCCATCTTCACCCCATTCCGTCCCCCAACTGTTTTTTATGATCCAACATCGTTGTTCATCGTCATAGCCAACGAGTGCCATTACATGCCCTCCTATTATTCTTCCCCATTTATGGTGATATATGCCTCCATGGTAGTAGTAAAAATCTCTCCATAAATAAGCGCATATTATGAGGGGACCATACTCTATCAACGCCCTTTTTATTGCTTCTGGCTCATGTTCTACCCATCCCCATTCCTTTACCCTTACAGTCCTATTTTCCCATCCTGGCAGGCTTTCAAAAGGAAAATCGTAGGGACGATGAGGGTCTGGAAAACAGCCTTCATCTGGAACACCATGCTCTATGAGGTAGTTAGCTGCATCAATTAAGTTTACATATCCTGCTCTGATTGTCCCGCCCGCATAAAAATAAAGATGTGCCTCTGAAAGGTCGGGATTATATATTTTGCCAAGCTTATATTGCATTTTAGTTTCAAGAGAAGCAACAAGTGCATATGCCTCACATGTCGGAGCGGGAGCCTGATTTTTTATGGGCGTGGTATAGTCAGTTCCACTAACATTACGCCAACTAAAATAAGATGGCAAATCGTTGTATGCGATGACCTCGGTTTTAACGATTATTGGATATACATTAATTAATATGAGAGTTATCAATATTACCGTTGTTTTTTTCATATTTTTCATGAAATAATTTGTGTATAAAATATTATCTGGAATTTGCCTTCGCTAAACTCTGATGAACATGATAGTTTAATATTAAAATAGCGCTGAGGGAGGGATTTGAACCCTCGCGGGGCGCCAGCCCCACAGGCTCTCAAGGCCTGCGCCTTAGTCCGGGCTTGGCTACCTCAGCTTAGCTTAAATTTGAATAAAAGAAGAAATATATAAAAAATAGGGATGAGCTTAAGATTTCAGTATTATTTCTATATTCACCCCATCTGGCACTTGCACTCTCATGAGTTGGCGTAATGCACGATCTTGGGCATCTATTTCCACAAGTCTTTTGTGAATTCTCATTTCCCATCTATCCCACGTCTCTGTTCCCTCCCCATCTGGACTTTTTCTGCAAGGAACAACAAGCTTTTTTGTAGGCAACGGTATAGGCCCTTTCATCCTTATACCTGTTCTCTCCGCAATTTTTTTAATCTGCTCACACACCTCATCAATTTTTTTTGCATCGGTGCCAGTAAGCGTTATTCTTGCTGTCTGAGCCATTTTACTTTATCTCTCTCGCTTCAATATCTACACAAACTCCTGCTCCAACAGTTTGTCCCATGTCACGTATAGCGAATCTTCCAAGCTCTGGAAATTCTTTTGCCTTTTCTATAACCATTGGGCGGGTTGGCCTTATCTTGACAAGAGCAGCATCTCCAGTTTTCAGGAATTGTGGATTTTCTTCCTTTACTTCTCCAGTTCTTGGATCTATTTTCTTCAGCAACGCTTCAAATCTGCATGCTACCTGAGCAGTGTGGCAGTGGAACACTGGAGTATATCCTACTGTAATTACAGATGGATGATTCAACACCATTATTTGAGCGGTAAATGATTTTGCAACTGTCGGTGGATTATCTACATGACCAGCAACATCTCCTCTCCTTATGTCTTTCTTGCTCACACCCCTAATATTTGCTCCTACATTGTCACCTGGCTCTGCCTGTGGAATTTGCTCATGATGCATTTCTATGCTCTTGACCTCCCCTATTACTCCCTTTGGCTGTGTTGATGGCAAGAAAATTAGCTTGTCATTTGGTTTCATTACTCCTGTTTCAACTCTACCGACAGGCACTGTGCCTACGCCAGTAATGGAGTATACATCCTGAATTGGCCATCTCAATGGCTTATCCACCGGCTTTGGTGGAACTTTTAGTTCATTCAATGCTTCGAGCAATGTTGGGCCATCCCACCAAGTTAGCTGTCCTTTATCTTTAACATTATCTCCTTTCCATGCGGAAATCGGAATATATGGAATATCTTTGTATCCAATGCTCGTCAAAAGTTTTTCTACATCTGCCTTCACTTCTTCATATTTCCTCGCATCATATGGCGGTTGAACAGCATCCATCTTATTTATTGCTACAATAAGTTGATTTACACCGAGTGTTCTTGCAAGCCAAGCATGCTCCTTTGTCTGAGCCATTACGCCTTCTGTTGCTGCAACAACAAGCACCGCCGCATCCGCTTGGCTTGTTCCAGTAATCATGTTCTTAACGAAGTCTCTGTGGCCGGGAGCATCGATAATCGTAAAATAATATTTATCTGTGTCAAATCTGCGGTGAGCTACATCGATGGTCAGTCCGCGCTCTCTTTCTTCTTTTAACCTGTCCATTACCCATGCCAATGCAAAGCTCTCTTTTCCTTTTGCACTTGCTTCCTCTTCATACTTCTTGATGATGTGCTCTTCTATCTGTCCAGTGTCCAGTAATAATCTTCCTACGAGTGTCGATTTCCCATGGTCAACATGCCCTATCATTACCAGATTTAAATGAGGTTTTTCTGCTGGCATTTTATTCCTCCTGCCTTGTAAATATATTCCTATATATATACTTTATTTGAATATGAAGCATTTCATCGCTTAAAAAATTTTTTGTTGAATTATCAGAATTTTATGCCAAATTCCTCTAATTTCCTTCTCCTTTTCTCCTTTTCAAGAAATCTATATACTGTTGAATGATTTGCTCCTTCTAAAAGCATTTCAACAGCTTTTTTTGCCATCTGCAACTCTTCAATTTTTCCAATTATCGCTACAGTATGCCCATATACAGAAATATATGCCCCAGTTGTTTCTTCTATAATCTCTCTCGCCCTACCATTTTTTCCAATAATTCTTCCAGCTATCCTTTTAATATGTTCTGCTTTTTTCCCGACCCAATCTCTCATATCAAGTATTTCAAGATAATAGTCTTCCCTAAACAGAAGTAAAGCCTTTTCTGGAGAAAATCCTCTTCCTATTGCTCTAACAACGTTTTCTGCATCCAATTCCTTTAACGCATCTTCTCCTTCAATTTTTATCTCCCCCTCTTTTGAATCAATTTCAAGCTTAACTCCATATCCTTCGATTTTTTCTTTTATCTCACCGTTTTTACCTATGAGTACACCTACTCTTTCAGTTGGAATTTTTACATATCTCATTTTCTCCCTCCAGAATATATTCCATAAGTTCTTCTTCTCTTATCCTTATAAATTTACGGAAGAATCTTGCTATGTTACGCACATCTCTCTGTAAAAACTCCATTGCCATTGGATTATCTCTCCTCACAGTTTGCCCAACATCGATTATTACTGGCTCCTCATCATGCATAAGCACATTATATTCAGAAAAATCTGCATGAACAAGCTGAGCCTTATGATACATAAGACGGAGATATTCTTTTATTTTTCTGAAAACTTCTTCAGCATTTTCAAGAGGTGCATCTTTCAACAAAGGAGCAGGTTGTTCTTCGGTACCAATATACTCCATTACAATTACATT
Source organism: Thermoplasmata archaeon (assembly GCA_008297865.1). GTDB lineage: Archaea > Thermoplasmatota > E2 > UBA202 > JdFR-43 > VBQI01. The sequence goes on along the minus strand of VBQI01000032.1, from coordinate 8,180 downwards.
TCCTTCTATGGCTATTGGCTCTGGCACCCTCACGCCCGCCTGCGAGAGCTTTTTCAAATTGTTGAATTCCTTCTGAGCCCATGCAAATATTATGCTCCTTCTGTCTCTTTTAACTTTTGCTGGAGGCTCATACATGAGATATTTGGAAATGCTTCGGAATGTAGCAGTATTTATCCTGTAAATTTTTACTGCAAGTAACTTCCCTTTGCATCTCGCTCTAAAAACATTCCCTTCCTTTCCTGTAGAAATCGGAAAATCAAAGGAATCAATTAATCCACTATTCATGAGTTTCCATAAGGAATGCAGAGTAGCTTTTTCAAAAACTTCTCCTTCTGTCTTCCCTTTTAAAAGCTCCTCTACTTCCGCCAACCAATTCATAGAAACACTTTCAAACTATCAGGTATTAAATTCCTTTTATCAAGATTTGCTATCTGTGTTGGAGTATAGCGATAGATGACATCTGCCTTCTCATTCTGGAAATCCCACGGTTTTACAATAAGCAAGTCGCCTATTTTTATCCATTTTCTCTTTTTTATTTTTCCAGGTATTCTCGCAAGCCTCTCTTTCCCATCCTCACATATTACGCGAAGCCTACCTCCCCCCATGTGTTGGTCTACAATAGCCATCATTTCCCCGCCCTGCTTATTAGGCAATGGCAGTCTTTGCTCTATCTCTTCATCCATTAATAGGGTTAATTGAATTGCATATATGAAGATATCGATTAATTATCGATTGATGCTGGCTCAATAAAGCAAGAAAAGGAAAATTGCATAGAGACATAAAAAAGCCACGCCCGTCTTTTTTCCAACCCATTTCATTTTTAATATGAATGGCATTATTAGTGTAACCATTACAAAAAATAGTATAGTTGGCGAAGCCAAGCTAATTGGTATTTTGTGTAAAACAGTAGCAAATCCTAATACAATGCCTAAATTCATAACATTACTTCCAATAACATTTCCAACTGCTATACCGTGATGCTTTTTTATTGCTGCAGTTACTGTAGTAGATAATTCTGGTAGAGATGTACCAAATGCAACGATGCTTGCTGCAATTGAAATTTCTTTCACCCCAAAAAGCTCTGCTATGTTAACAGCTCCTTTAACAACTGCATCTGCGCCTATAGCAATTCCTGCAATGCCAAGAATTAGCATGACTATTGCAACTGGAAGGGATGCACTTCCTTTTTTTCTTTCTCCTTCCATTCCCCTCCCTTTAAGCAGATACACAAATAATATGTAGAGAGAAATAAGAAGTATACCATCATAGAATTGTAATGCATCGTCTAAAGCAAGGAGTAAAACTATAAAGGATATTGCTACCATACTTAAAGAATCTTTTATAGCAAATTTGCTGGGTTTTATAGTTATTATTATCATTGCAATTCCAAGTATAAGCAATATGTTTGTAACATTACTACCAATAACATTTCCCCATGCGGTATCTGTGTAATGCTGATAAGATGCTATGCTAGAAATTGCGAATTCTGGCAGGGATGTGCCAAATGCAACTACTGTAAGCCCTATAGTATGCTCACTTACACCAAGCCTTGAAGATATGCTGACTGCACTTTCAACAAAAAAATCGCTTCCCTTAATAAGCACGAAACAGCCTGCAGAAAGCAAAAAAGCTGGCAAGTAAAAAGAAGGCACAAAGTAAGTGAAAAAGAGGAGTAGCAAGAGGAGAGGAATGAAAATGATATCTGAAATTTTCATTGCTCCTTAATTAAATGGCTGTATAAAAATGATTAGTTTAATAGTGTCAATGGTTAGCATTTATCAGAAAAGAAATATTAAGCTATGGACTATATACTTTTAAATGGATTTCGATAGTTTATATTCTGAAAGAGCATTAAAGATGCGTTCATCTGAAATAAGAGAATTGCTCGAACTATCTCAAAAGCCAGGTGTTATATCTTTTGCAGGCGGCTTGCCGAATCCAAATGCATTTCCAGCAGAGGAGATAAGAGAAATAGTAAACAGAATATTGACAGAGGAAGGGGGAAAAGCATTACAATATGGTCCAACTGCTGGATTGAGGGAATTTAGAGAAGAACTGGTAAGATATGTTCAGAAACAAGGAATAGAAGCTTCACTTGAAAATGTTTTTGTTACAGTTGGCTCACAGCAAGCTTTGGATATTGTTGGTAGAGTTTTTATTGATGAGGGAGATGTAATTTTAGTTGGTCTGCCCACTTATTTGGGGGCAATAAATGCATTTCTTGCATATGGTGCAAAGCTTGTAGGCGTGCCATTGGACCAAAATGGAATAAAAGTGGATATACTTGAAGAGAAGATAAAAGAACTGAAACAAAAAGGGGAGAAAATAAAAATTATCTACACTGTCCCTACCTTTCAGAATCCCGCAGGTGTGGAACTTTCTGAAGAAAGAAGGAAAAGAATGCTTGAATTGGCTGAAGAGCATGATTTACTGATTGTAGAAGATGAGCCGTATGAAAAACTTCGCTTTGAAGGAAAGGCATTGAAATCAATAAAATCATATGACAGCAAGGGGCATGTCATTTATATGGCAACTTTTTCCAAAATACTTTCCCCAGGTTTCAGACTAGCTTATGTAGTTGCAGAAAAAGAACTTGCGAGAAAAATGATTATTGCAAAACAATCTATGGATTTATGCACCCCCACTTTCACACAGCTCATTGCATATTATTATATAAAAAATGGATACATGGAAAAGCATATTCCAAAGATTGTAGAAATGTATAGAAGAAAACGCGATATTATGCTAAATGCTTTAGAAGAATATTTCCCGCCAGGCTGTAAATGGACAAAGCCAAGAGGAGGAATGTTTTTATGGGCAGAATTGCCTAAGCATATAAGCACAATTGAAATGTTTAAGGATGCAATAAACGAGAAAGTCGCGTATGTTCATGGTAAGGCGTTTCATGTTGATGGAAGCGGCGAGAATACCATGCGTCTCAACTTTACCAACCCAGCAGATGAGCTTGTTGAGGAAGGAATAAGAAGGCTTGCAAGCGTTATAAAAAGGCGATTATAGCATAAACCTGCAGAAAATCAGGAAAGTATGTTTTTATAGACAAAACACCTACAATAATAGGAAATACAACTGTTAATATGGAGAATGGAACCTATAATGCATCAACATCTTTATATTACACAGAATATGCACAGTAATAACGAAATGGAATCCATTACAACAACGCTATATAAGTCATGTAATTGGATTTGGAGCGGATTTTGATTTAATTCCAGGAGAAGCCTATTTCTTATTCGTTGGAGATGACTTTAATGTAAGTATAAATGGAACAATAATTGAGCCAGAAGTCAATATAACTCTTAGAGTTGGATACAATGTAATTGGTCATACAAAAGTAATTCCAACAGATGCTAAAGAGCTTGGCGAGAACATAAACAATTGCATAAAGATAGGAGGATGGAATGCATCATCACAAATGTGGAGAACAGAATATATAATTGGTTCAATAGGAGCAAAACCATTTGAAATAATAATAGGAGATGGAGTCTTTTTGTTCATATAATATCGGGAACACAGCAATGGCATGGATAACCTCTTCTTTTTTCTTTTCTTACTTTTATTCTATTTTTTATTTTATTTTTATTTTTATTTTATATAGCCAAGTTCTCTCAATTTTTCAAGTACTTTATTAACACTTTCTTCCACGCTTTCTTTATCTGTTTCTAATATTAATTCTGGATTATCTGGCTCTTCATAGGGATCATCTATACCTGTAAAATTTTTTATCTCTCCATTTAATGCTTTCTTATACATTCCTTTGACATCTCTTTTTATGCATTCCTCAAGCGGTGTTTTGACATAAATTTCGATAAAATTTTCACATATGGAGCGAGCGAAATCTCTATTTTCTTTGTATGGGCTTACAAAAGAGCACAATACAACAACATTTCTTTTAGCTAGTAGCTTTGCCATCACCGCTATATATCTAAGATGCTTATTTCTCCCTTCTTTTGAGAAATCTTTATTTCTGATATAATCTCTTATAGTATCCCCGTCAAGCAATTCAACATCTATATCCTGCTCTTCCAGCCTCCTTTTTACTTCCTTTGCTATTGTTGTTTTTCCGGAACAAGGCAAACCAGTAAACCATACTGTAACCCCTTTCATTTTTTCACCTCTCTTACATTTCTATACAATTTTGGGTCTACAGCCTTTACCGCAGACTCAACATCGAGTTTCCCTCCCAAAAATTCATTTACTCTTTCTATCTCTCTTCTTGGATTTTTTATGACCTTATTGTAATTTACAATAATATAATCTATATCATCCCTTTTTTTCATCAACTGAATTGCATATCTATTTAATTTCTCAAACAACGGCTTTTCCTCTTCCCTATTTATCGGCCCAGACATTTTTTCCATTGAATCCATTATTTCGTCAATGTTTCTTATCATGTATATGATTTTATATTTCCCTTTTGGCAAAAATTTTAATCCGTAAGCGGTTATTTTTATAAATTTTTCTCGATATTTTTCCATTGGAAAAGTTCCATCCATGAGCCTATTAATAATTTTCCCCCCTTCCAGTTCATAGTAGCCTTTCGGGTTATGGTCATTTGGAGGGCGAGAATAATCGAAGGCAACAGGCATTCCTCCCTTATATAAAATTTGCATCATCATTGATGTGCCAGAACGTTCTAACCCAGAAACAATGTAATTAATCATTTTATCACTTCCAGTATTTTTTCAATAAATTCATTGCACTCTTGCTTAGGAACTATTGCTCCCATTACATTCTTCTTTCCTCCAGCAATATATCCTAATTGATGAGCCATTTTTATAAGATGGGCAACATTTTCTCCTCTTACATACACTTGGCATTCTTTTTCAAAATATCCTTTATTTACCACTATAACATATTCTTTCCCATTCCATAATCTTCTTGCAACTGTCGATATTATATTGTATGGACAATCTATTTCTTTTATTCTGATGCCCCTGATTATTATTTCCTCTTCATCGATAGCCTTTATTATTTCCTTTTCTATTTTCCTCTTATTTTCTCTCCATTTTCTATTATTCAGTATGAAATTTGCTATATCATCAGCTTTCCATAACATACTAACTGCCTTCTCAACCTCTTTTTTATTCCCCATTTTATAATTTGAATCGAGCAGGCTGACCATTTCTAGCATTTCCTTAAAAGATATTCCTTCTTTCTTCATAAATTTCTGCAATTTTGAATAAAATTTTGTTTGTTTTATCCTCTCCTCCCAATCTCCAACTGCACCAAGAAAAGAAAGTATATTTTCTTTCTCTAAAAATTCTCCAACTATCCAAGAGGCAGATGGATATTCTTCCTCCTCTTTTCCGTTCATAATGGGATTAATGTATTCGACACCATCTATTTTTTTAGTAAGGTGATGATCAAATACTTTTACTCTTGCAACCTCAACCAATTTTTTCAAACTATCTTCGTGGAGTGCAAGGTCAGCAATATATATTTCATCAAATTGGCTAATTCTCTCTATTTCATCATCTGTTAAGAAATAATTTCCTATTATAGGTGTCATATTCTTGCTTTCTTCATTGTAAAGTAGCGCCGCAGAGCATATGCCGTCTGTATCCCAATGATGCAGTATGAGGCGCATATTAATCAATGAAGGGATTTTCATAACTCATTATTATATTTGCTACTTCTTTTCTCATCATTGTTTCTGGTGGAGTTTCACCGTTCATAATCATTTTTCTTATTGCTGTTCCGCTATAGTAAATATGATGCTCTTTTCCATGAGGACATATTTTTTCATTTACTACTCCCCCGCATTTTTTGCAGAAAAAGAAAGACCTAAAAAATAAAGGCGTTATACCTAAATCAGGAAATTCGTTGAATATATCGTGTGCTTCATATGGGCCATAGTAATTGCCTACTCCCGCATGGTCTCTTCCAACAATAAAATGAGTGCATCCAAAATTTTTCCTTATAATGGCATGAAATATTGCCTCTTTTGGTCCTGCATACCTCATTGTGGTTCTGAGGATTGACATTACAGCTCTATTTTTGAGATAGTAGTTTTCTATAAGTGCCTCATAAGATCTTAATATTACCTCATCTTTAAAATCCCCTTTCTTTTTCTTTCCTATTATTGGATTTATAAATATTCCATCTGCAAATGTAAGGGCTGTCTTTTGGACATATTCATGTCCAATATGAGGTACATTTCTGGTTTGGAAAGCGACGATATCCTTCCATCCTTTTTCTTTAAATAATATGCGAGTTTCATACGGTTTAAGATAATATTTCTCAAACTTTTCCTTTCCTTCCTTTACAAGGGTAATCTTCCCTCCAGCAAGCTTGTCTTTCATCTCCATAACTCTCTTAACTCCAGGATGTGCTATATCGGTTGTTTTGAATACCTTTTCTGCATATTCCTTTTTATCGTATTTATACACTTCTTCTACTTCAAAAATGGCTGTTGTTCCGCTTTTTGCCTTCAATAAAACTTCTTCTCCTTCTCTAATTTTATTTTCAATGTCAAAAACTATGGGTATTGTCCATGCCACATCATTTTCCAGCCTCATATGCTCCAGAACATTCTCAAAATCACTTTTACACATAAATCCTTCAAGCGGAGAGAATATACCATAAGCAATATTTTCTATATCCTTAGCTACATCCTCATTTATTTCTATGACTGAAATACCATCTATGTCTTTCTTTTCATCTACTCTATAAACCAATTTTCCGCCGTGTGGGGGTTTCATTTTAATCAAGATAACCTAAGGCTCTTAGTCTTTCCTTGATTTTTTCCTCGTCTTCCTTACTGAATACTTCTTCTTCCTCTTCTTCCATACTTGCAAGCAGTTCACGAAGCACGTAAGTAACATAGCTTGATATCGAATTAAAACCAGTTCCTTCAATCCTCCTCTTTATCTTTTCAGCTAATGGCGTGGGAATAGATACTGTAGTATATTTTCCCTTACCTTCTTTTTCTGTCATGAACCTGTAATTAAATATTATTATAAAAATGTTATTGTGGGAAATGCGGGCGCCGGGATTCGAACCCGGGTAATAGCCGTGGCAGGGCTATGTGATACCAGACTACACCACGCCCGCTTATATGTAAATTACAATTTTGATATTAATATTTTAGGCTCATAGTGTTGTGTTGCATAACTCTTATTAATTTCATATCCTTTCCTTTTGGGGATGGGATATGAAAAAGAAAAGATGGGGTAAAAAGTATGTGGATAAAAGAAATTGGAAAGAGTATAATAAAAAACTGGTGAAAAGAGGAGCAGCATACATTTCTTTAGATTTCATCGAAACATGGAAAAAGGAATTAGAAGAGATGAATAAAGGAAAAGAGGGTGCTCCTTATCAATATCCAGAAACTTTAATGACTTTCCTTGGGTATATCTATATTCTCCTAGGTATCGACTATAGGGGTTTGCAAGGTTATCTACTTGGATTATCAAAACTCGTTCCATTTGAGGTTCCCCATTATTCAACCATCTATAGAAGAATAAGCAAGCTTAAAATAGATTTGAGAAAAACTCTGTTGAAATATAAAGGGAAAGACGTTATTATCTCATTGGATTCCACTGGAGTAAAGGTTACAAACAGAGGAGAATGGATTCGTGAGAAATGGAAAGTAAGGAGAGGGTGGATTAAGGTTCATGTTGCAGTTGATGATAAAAATAAGCAGGTTACTGCTATAAGTGTAACAAATGAAGAAATACACGATAATGCCAAATTTGGAGAATTACTGGAGAATTCCATCAAAAATGTTGAAGCTAAAGGAGGAAAAATAATCCAAGCAAATGCAGATGCTGCATATGATTCAAATGAAAGTTTCATGAAAGCTGAGAAATATGGTATTATTCCTGCAATAAAGGTTAGAAAACCTTCTCCAACAGCAAGAAGTAAGAATCCAAGAAAGAAGTATGCAAAGGAATATCATGGATTGGGGTATGAGAAATGGAGAGATAAATATGGATATGGCAAAAGATGGTATAGCGAGATCCCTCATTCAGTTGTGAAAAGAAAATGTGGAGAATTTGTTAGAGCAAGTAAGGAGGAGAATATGTATCATGAAGCAAAACTGAAATACATATTCTATAATTCAATGATATTTTATGACGAAACAGGAATTCCTATTTGGAAGAAATAGGAATTCGTGAATTATAAAGGGAAAGAGAACCAGTTATGCAACACAGCAG
>VBQI01000031.1 GCA_008297865.1 Thermoplasmata archaeon | reverse complement strand
ATATAAAATGAAGCTCTGTGGATTCTTCTTATAATTTATTACAGAAATCTTGCTTTCTACGTACCCATCTTTTTTTGCAATTTCATCATCTATCCATATGATATTCATTATGCGCGTAATAACTTCATCTATTGATGGCGTTTCTTTTCCAAGTATACTCGCCGATTTTTTGGCTATCTCTGGCAGAATTTTTGATATTAAAATAAATTTGTTCTTAGCCTTCGCCTTTTTCTCTTTTTTTGCAAGATGCATCTTCATTTTCCTTGCACATTGCTGTAAAGAGAGCTTTATCTCCCTTTCAATCTCTTCAAAATGAGCTATTGCCTCCTTTGATTCAGAAGTGAAAGGCACATTAACAGAAGCAACATGCACAAGTATAATAGCTGGTCCATATGGAATGCCCTTGCCACCTTTCTGCTCTAAGCCATATCGGCGCCAATCAATATTTTTAATTGCTTGAGTAATAACACAATCTCCTTCTTGATACAACAATGGGACGCGGTTGGCAAAGCGTAGTATCTCCACCCTCTCATCTCTCGGCAAACTCCCGCCATAAACAATTCCAGTTTCCACCATAAATGGGGTGCCAGAAAATACGCTGGCATTTCTTCTATCTGTAGAAATAAATTCTGGCGATAACAACTGAGTCTCTTTCCTCAGCCCTTTCTTAATTAAATTTTCTCCTATTGGTGAGAGGCAATCAGTAGGAGGAGCCATTAGCTTTACTTTTGTAAATGCCTCCAGAATTCTTTTTGCTTCCTCAAGAGTTATTTTAGCTGGCTGTTTATCCCCGTTTATTCCAGCTTTTTTCACTATCTCCTTTGCCTTTGCACTGCTTACTGAAGAAAATTCCGTTGCCAGAAAACTTGTAATTTTTCTTGCTTTCGTTTCTTTAAGCATTCTCAAAAGCATCCCGAGTTCTGTTCCATGAGGATGTGGCTTTATTTCTTTTGGTTGTGTTGGCAACACGTCAGTTACTCTTTCAAAAACAATTTTATTTCCATCTGGCTCAATAAATGTTATGGAAGCATGCGGATTCACTATGGCTGTGCTCCTCAAATATTCATATACTGACTGCTTCCTATTCTTGACATATTTGCCTTTAACAAAAAGTTCTATTCTTGTTCCACTTCTCTTCTCCCAGTGAAGCATTTCATCGCTTATTATGCGAGGAAAATTTCTTTTGGTATCGATAAGCACTTCCATTCTATGAGCAGGAAAGCCTTCACCAATTTTTGAAGTTATAACCGCTGGCTTTCCTGTAGTGAGCTGAGCATAAAGCACTGCTGCAGATATGCCTATGCCCTGCTGACCACGAGATTGCCTCAGGCTATGGAAGCGCGAGCCATAAAGCAGGCGAGCAAAGACATGAGGAATCTGGCTTTTCACTATACCTGGCCCATTATCTTCTACAGTAAGCTTATATTCATTGCCATGCTCTTCTATCTTAACTAATATATCGGGCAGTATGCCCGCTTCCTCGCATGCATCGAGAGCATTGTCTACTGCTTCCTTAACACATGTTATTAAAGCCCTCGTTAAATTATCAAAGCCTAAAATTTGCTTATTTCTCTCGAAGAATTCAGCTATTGAAATTTCCTTTTGCTTTTTTGCAAGCTCCTCAGCAATAGGCATTTTATGTTAAATATAGCCTAATCATATAGATTTTTCTATTTTATATGAATGAATAAAATTTAAATAGCTAACAGTATAATTTTCCTATGAAAAAGTTGGTCTTTTTATGCTGTTTTATTTTACTCGCTACCAACTCATTTGCCGAAAAAGGCTGGCATGTTGAATGGTATAGAATAAAAAGACCATCCAATGAATATGGAGAATTTCTGGGAGAGGAAAACTGGTCGAACATCAATTTCAATCGCTCTTGGAAAACTAACTATGTTTATGGAGATATAAAAGATTATGTTGGCTTTATTGCTACAACAACAATTCATTCTAATGGAGGGAAATATGAGTTTAAATTATTCAACGTCGATGATACAGCATCTCTTTTTTTAGATGGAAAAAAATACTGGAAACAAACTATAAAGATTCTATAAATGTGACTGTTTCAAAAGGAGAGCATACCTTAAGAATAGAATGGAAAGAATATTGTTGTGGAGCGAGCATTGGCTTTTTCATGAGCGAGCCACAATATAAAGAAGAAAAATTATATGGAATTGTAATTGCTTTTCTCATAGGAATTAGTGTGGCAATAGTTCTTCTTTTATTGAAAATTAGGAAAAGGAAATAATCACTAACTCATGCTGTTCACTAAGCTTATATAAAGAATTTATATTACATTAACCATGAAATCAAGGTTTCTATGCATAAGTATAGTTCTCCTATTTTTATTCGTAAATATTCCATCTCATGCAGAAAACGAAATTATTTTGGAATACAAATTCAGCAAGCCAACCTTGGAAAAAATAGGAAATAAATGGAAGGTGGAGATAGATGGGTGCCAACTACATGAACACAACGGTCTTATTGTGCCCGTTAAACCACTCTACATTTTATTACCTCCTTATAGGGAAGTGGATAAAATAGAAGTTAAAGGCAAAGAAAAATACATTGGTTTTTACCCGATTGAAGAAGCAAAGCCGATTATAGCAGGAAATAAAATCATAAAAATTTCTCCTAAAAAGGAAACGAATGTTCTATATGAGAAAGTTGGCGTATATAAGGCGAGAGGATTTCCAATTTTAGTAATGAATCTTTTTCCAATTTCATATAAAAATGGCAAACTTTATTATTATAAAACAATGGAAGTAAAAATAAAGCTCAAGAAGGCAGAAATTAGCCATCTTTATAGAGGGCTTGAAATAGATAAAAAATGGATTAAAGAATTGGTTGATAATCCATGGATAGTAGATAAATATCCAGCGAAAAAAATTGATGAAAAATATGATTATTTAATTATCACAAACAATAAATTAAAGGGTGCTTTCAAAGAATTCATCGACTATAAAGAAAGCAAAGGAATAAAAGTAAAGTTGGCTACTGTTGAGGAAATCATTGATAATTCATCATTTTGGGGCGAGGGTATATTCAATGATACACAGGCAAAAATAAGGAATTTTATAAGATATGCTTATTTAAATTGGGGCATAGAATATGTCCTGCTTGGCGGAGACGGCGACGTTGTAAAGCCAGATGAAAATATTATTCCTCCTCGCTACCTCTATGCCACATGCGTTGGCTTGCCATTAACTCAGCAGGATGTTTTGGAGGCATATATTCCATCAGATGTCTATTATGCCTGCTTAGATGGAAATTTTAATGAGGATGAAGATGAAAAATGGGGAGAAAATGCAACTGAGAATGAGGTAAGTGATGAAGATGAAGCAGATTTATTTGCTGAAGTATATGTTGGCAGAGCATGCGTTGATAGTCCAGCAGAAGTAGAGAATATTACTAGAAAAAGCATGTCATATGAAATGAGCAATAATGAAAGTTTGCTTCAAATTTTATTACTTGGAGAATATCTTGGATTTGGCGGTCCTGCAGAATGGGGAGGGAATCATAAAGATGAGGTGAAACCTTTAATTCCATCTTATTTCAACATTACAACATTATATGATAGAGATAATCCATGGAGTAAAGATACATTGATTTTTGTGCTAAACAAAGGATTTAACATTGTAAACCATGATGGCCATGGATGGACTACATATGCATTAAAAATGAGGAATCCAGATTTGAAGAAACTGCGTAACAACGACTATTTCTTTTTATATTCTCAGACGTGTTTGGCGGGATCCTTCGATAATTGGTATCCTGAAGATAATTATTATGAAGATGATTGCTTTGCAGAGCATTTGACATGCAATGAGCATGGAGCATTTGCATGCATAATGAATTCTCGTTATGGACTTGGAATGGAAAATAGCACAGATTCTCCAGGACAAAGATATGATTTAGCTTTTTTTAAAGCAATATTTGAGGAGAATATAAAAGAAATTGGAAAAGCAAATCACTACTCCAAGGAAATAAACGTATGGCGCATAAATGAGAATGGAATGAGATGGATTTATTATGAGACAAATTTATTTGGTGATCCTCAAATAGCAATAAGAGAGCCCATGGAAAAGGTGAACATAAGTTTAGAAGTTATTAAACCTTTGAAAGGTATATACATTTTTGATAGGGGCCCACTCTTTTCATTTATAAACAAAACGATTGTTTTTGGAGGTATAACCATTGAAGCAAATGTTTCAACAGATCCACCAGGAAAAATTGAGAGAGTAAATTTCTATGTAAACGATGAGCTTAAGGCAACATTATTTTCTGCTCCCTTTGTCTGGGAGTGGAATGAGCATGCCATTGGAAACTACAAAATAAGTGTGGAAGCATATGCAACCAATGGAAAAGCTGAGAAGAAGGAAGTAAATTTGTTTATAGTGAATTTATAGCTCAATCATTCTTTCTCCTCTTCTTTATCTTTTATAAATGGTTTTAAAATTTCCAATGGGAATGGGAAAAATATTTTCGTTGTTCCCTCTGCCGATACATCTGATATTGTTTGTAATGTTCGCAATTGTAATGCAACTGGCTCTTTACTTATTACTTTGGCAGCCTCAGCAAGCTTTTTTGAAGCTTGTAGCTCGCCTTCTGCAGCAATTATTCTGCTTCGCCTCTCCCTTTCTGCCTCCGCCGCTCTTGCCATGGCACGTTGCATTCCTTCCGGAATTTCAACATCTTTCGTTTCCACGGCCGTAACTTTAACTCCCCACGCATCTGTTGCTTCATCAAGTATTGTTTGAAGACGCTGATTTATTTTATCTCTCTCTTTAAGAAGCTCATCTAACTCTATTTGTCCAATAATGCTTCGAAGCGTAGTCTGAGCCATCTGGCTTGTTGCCATCATATAATTCTGTATCTTAACGACTGCATCCTCTGGATTCATTACTCTGAAATATACAACTGCATTAACTCTCACAGGCACATTATCAGCTGTTATTGCTTCTTGAGCAGGCACATCGAGCACACGCTCTCGCAAGTCAACTTTAACCATTTTGTCAAACATCGGAATTATAAAGAATAAACCCGGCCCTTTTGCTCCAACAAGACGACCAAGCCGGAATATAACACCACGCTCATATTCCCTTACAATTTTTATGGCTGAGGCAAGTATTATTATAAGCAGAAATACAATCAAGATCGCAATTTCAAACCACATGCTAATATAAGCATAATTGATATAAATAGATACCTACCATCCCCATTTAAGAGAATGAAGGAATGCCTTTGCAATATAACGCATTTTTATTAATGTAAATGGCTTTAAAATAAGGGGAGCAAAATCTTTATATCTTATCTCCCTCACCTCCTTTCCATTTATTCTGCTAAAAATTTCAGCAACTTCCTCATTTTTTATTTTTTTAGCAGATAGATGCCCTTTCAAAAGGATTCTATCACAAATTTCATGCTTTTTAATTTCTTTTTCATAATTTCTGAGATTATTAATATTCTTCACAAGAATTTTTGATGCATAAATAATGGGAGAGATTCCGCCGAGCGAGAATGGATTTGTTAAAGATGCTGCATCACCAATTAGAGCTATTCTATCGTCTGCAATTCTCTTTGCCATACCAACTGGTACAATGCCAGCACTCTTCTTTAAAATTTTTCCTCTGATACCTTTAGCTTTTAAAAAATCATTAAGCTTGGAAAACTTTCCTGCCAGCCCAACATTTATGCTTCCATCCTTTGGAAAAATCCAAGCATAGTAAGGCGTGTAGCTTTTATTTATATAAAATTCTAAGAAATTCATATTCGAGGTATCATATTCAATTTCATACTGGCAACCAATCAAATATTCATATTTGTTACCAAAATAATTTTTTATTGTAGACGATGGACCATCTGCTCCTATGCAGATGTCATAGGCTATCCTCCTCCCATCTTGTAGATAAATAAATTCATCGTCTATCTTAATAACTTTTGTAGAAAATTCAATTTTTCCTCCTCTTGCAATAAATTTTTCCGCCATCGCCTCCATCCATTTCTGTCTGTTTAAGACAACACCCTTTGCTTTTGCGTAAAAATACATATCCATAAAGTTGAATTTTATGCCCTCCACTTTCTTTGCAACATATGGCCTTGAGTCAAAAGGCAAAAAATTCAATGATTGCAAATCGCATCCTTCTCCGCATGCTGTGCTTTTTATTCCAGCATTTTTCTCAAAAATTTTTACCTCATATCCTTTATTGAGAAGTTGCAACCCAGCTATCAAACCCGCTACACCTGCACCAACAATTATAATCACAATAAAATAACTCTACCTTTTTAATACTTCTTTTCATTATCTTTTTGTGCAAGTCATTTGCGGGAGAATATATAGGAACGGATTAATGAAAGCGTGCATTGGCATAGAAGATGGCAGAATAGTGGAAATTAAAAAGAATATACACGGAAGAAAAACTGACTATGGAGATGCTGTTATAATGCCAGCAGGCATTGACGTACATGTACATTTCAGAGAGCCTGGATATGAACATAAAGAGGATTTTTTTACTGGCACTAAGGCAGCTGCTCTGGCTGGTATAACATGTGTGCTGGACATGCCCAACAATAAGCCGGCCATAACAACAAGAGATAATTTCATAGAAAAAGTTAGAAAAATTAAATATAAGGCATGTGTGGACTATGGCTTATATATGAAGGGGGATGGAGAAGAAGTGGCAGATTGCATTGGCTACAAAATTTTTCTGTATGATGAAATATTTTGCACAACTAAAAAAATTGAAGAAGTATTGAAAGAATTAAAAAAGAGAGGGAAGCCCATCGCAGTTCATGCAGAAATTGCAGAATGCATACAAAGAAGAAAAGCTCGTAATTTGAAGGAGCACGAAAGAAATAGGGGCATGCAATGTGAGTTGAAAGCAGTGGAAAAATTGCTTAAGATAAATGAGAAAGTAAATGCAAAGTTGCATATATGCCACGTTACATCGAGCAAGTCTGTTGAGATGTTAAATGGAAAAACAAGCTTTGGTGTTACGCTTCATCATCTCCTTTTTTCATATGAAAAGAAGCTAAGGCATGAAGCCATGGGAAAGGTTAATCCACCTTTAAGGAGCGAAGAGGAAAGAAAGAAACTATATAAGAAATTCATCGTGGGAAAAATCCCGATTCTCGAATCCGATCATGCTCCCCATTTGATGAAAGAGAAAGAAAAATTTGAAGATGCTCCATCTGGTATGCCAGGCGTAGACGCCTTGTTTCCTATAATGCTATATATGGTCAAAAAAGGGAAAATAAGTTTAGATTTGCTCTATACCATGATTTGCGAGAATCCTGCAGAATTTTTTGGGATAAATAAAGGTAACATAAAGATAGGCAAAGATGCAGATTTAATTGTTATTGATTTTGGCAATGAAGGTAAAATAAGAGCATTATCAAAATGTGGGTGGAGTTTATATGAAGGAATGCCTTGCATATACCCCTCAGAAGTATATTTGCGAGGAGAAAAAATTGTTGAAAATGGCGAATTTGTTGGCTCTTCTGGCATGGGGAGAATGATAAAATGAATATTTTTCTGATCATCCTTTTATCGATGCTCCCATTCTGGGAAGCAAGATATACAATACCTATAATTATCAAATATAATGAATATGTTATTCCCTTGATAATTTTGGCAATTTTAGCAAATTTTATTCCCGTGCCCCTTATTTTAAAATTTCTTAATCCCGTTGAAAAATGGCTCAGAAAATGGAAATTCTGGAATCATTTGCTCGATAAAATTTTTGAGCATACAAGGAAAAAGACAAAGAAAAGCATTGAAAAATGGGAAAGCCTGGCATTGATTATTTTCGTTGCCATTCCCTTGCCAGTAACAGGCGCTTGGACAGGCAGCTTGGCGGCATATCTTTTTGGCTTGGATTTTAAGAAATCATTGTTGTGCATCTTCATTGGCATATGCATAGCGGCATTTATTGTATCAATAGCAACAATAGCAGGAATAAAAATACTGGGAGGATAAAAGGTAAAGTGAGGGCATCGAATACAAATAGGTATAAGGAAATGGAGTCAACGAAATATGGAAGCCATCCGGACATGCTATAGCTATAATAGGAATTGGGAAAAGCGAGAACAAGGAAAGACAGCCTCGATTTGAAATTATAGTGACAATTGTAATAAAAAGGAAATACTTAAGAATGTAAGCGAGGTCTAACAGCGCTAATAAATGCTTGATGGGTACATATTTTTTAGAAAAATGTCACTTGGAAGCTATATGTTTAGAAAAAATGAAATTTAGAAAGGATACAAAGGGTTCAACATTCATCCCAATGAGGGCATTGATGAGCATAGTTGTAGCTGGAGTTATAGTTGCGCTTGCTTATGCCGGTTTTCAGCAGATGGAAAAATAAGAGCTGAAAAAGAAATGGAGAGGATATGTAATGAACTAATAGCAAGCTTGTCAACCATGGTAGCAAGTGGAAATGCAAGAGATATACACAATCCTGTGGATGGGGAAGGAGAGAGTAGAACGATTGATTTTAGTTTGCCTACGAAACTTGTATATGTTGGCTTTGGAGTAGATCCAGATAATGATGGCGAAATGGAAAGTAAAATGTTGGCAGATGGAGCTTGTATAGTTTATAAAATGTGCTGATAAAGCCAGCATACTAACAAAATTTTCCCCAGCATAGTATTTCCTCTAAATCTTTTCTTCTTTTCTCCATCGGTTTTAACTCCTCTTTTGGATAGCCAAGTGTCATTAAAGCCACTATGACACAATCATCTGGTACTTCCAAAATTCTTTTGGCTTCATCCTGATAGAATGCTCCAATCCAACATGTTCCAATTCCCTTTTCTGCAGCAGCAAGCGCTATGTGCTCCATTGCAATGGCTAAATCAACGTAACAGGCTGGAACGCCATTTGTCATTACATAATTTGTATAAGTAGCTACCCCTGCTATTATAATTGGCGCTTCCTTAACGAATTGCTGATTCTTTGCCGCCTTGTACAAAGCCTTCCTCTTTTCCTCATCTTTCACGATGATAAATTTCCATTCTTGCAAATTTTTTGCGGACGGAGCAAGACGAGATGCCTCGATAATCTCCTTAATTATTTCATTTGGAACAGCTTCTTCTTTATAACTTCTTACGCTCCTCCTCTTTCTTATTATTTCCATTAACATGTTGCTATATTCTTTGCTGTTTTATATTCTTTTACATATACTGTTTATCAATATATTTTGACGAGGTATTGCAACACATTTTCTCATACAGGTTTAACTATATTAAGGACGCCTTATTCTTAAACAGGCTCACCACTCCGATATCTATAAATATTACGATGGCATATCGGCATATGCCAGCAAAAGTAAATACTGAATGTTGCAATGCTTGTGGAAGTTGTGCTGAGGAATGTCCAGTTGGTGCAATAACTGTAGAAAGTTATGCAGTTGTAAATGAAGATGAATGCATTGAATGTGGGCACTGCGTGGAAGTATGTCCATATCAATGCATAACAATGGAATAAAATGAAGGAGAAAGTGGAAAAAGTTTTGGAGGAAATAAGGCCATCATTGCAGGCAGATGGAGGAGATGTAGAACTTGTTAGCATTGATGAAGAACATGGCGTGGTAAGACTCCGCCTTACTGGAGCCTGTGCGGGTTGTCCATTTTCAACAATAACTCTTCAAATGGGAATAGAGAGAATTTTAAAGCAAAAAGTGCCGGAAGTTAAGAAAGTAGAGGCAGTGTAAAAAGAAAAGCTATTAAGCCCTAGGTGATATTATTCCAAATGATACAAACAATAGAAAAAATTATCTCCAATTCAAAATGGAAAACAGCAGTTATATGGGGCATAGCCATTGGATGTTTTGATATATTCATAAACGAAGTCATTGGTCATCTCACTTGGAAATCTTCTCATACTATATACGTTGTTTCTATAAGCCCCTTGATTGCCCTTATACTCATTGGATTATTCAGCTATTTCTATCTTCGCTTTCTTCTTTTAGGAGCTTTGTGCGGGGTTACATGCGCTATCCCATATTTTTTCTACAACCTTCCTTTTATTCTTCAAACAGGTTTTTGGTGGATGGCTATACCAGCATTCATTATTTCTGCTTTTATTTTTGCTACGCCAGGCGTGATAGGAGGATATTTGGCCGAAAGAAAAATTGAAGCTGACAAAGATTATTAAGAGGAAATGTGCTAATAAATATTGCACTATATGAATATGAAAATGATACATAACAAAAAGTTATCTTATCTTTCATAATAAAAATTATCTTATCTTTTACAATTTATTTACAATTTACTTATAATTTGCATATCCATTACATTTGTGCCAGTGTAGCCAGTAATGATGGCATCACCCATTCTTTTGAAAAATTCATAAGAGTTATTTTCTTCTAGATATTTCTCTGGCTCTAGCCTTTTTTCCTTAGCTTTTTTACAGCTATAACCATCTGCAATAGCTCCCGCCGCGGGACTGTTGCCATCTATTCCATCTGTTCCACAGGAAAGCATAACTATAGCTTCATTTTCTATTTCCTGCAAAAATGAAAGCACTATCTCCTGATTCCTTCCTCCTATGCCATTTCCTTTAACTTTGACAGTTGTTTCTCCTCCAAAAATAAGCATTGATTTGCTTCTCGGATAAATTTTTGCATATGTTGCCAGATCTTTCCCAACATAACGAGCCTCTCCTCTCAAACATGTGCTCACAATCTTTGCATAATATCCTTTCTCTTTAGCTTTCTCTTTAGCTTTCCTGCAAGCCATTTCATTATCTGCAATAATAATATTATCAACATTATCAAGCCTTTTTGGCGTCTCCTCCGCCTTTCCTTTAATTCCTCTTTTTATTTGCTGTATCGCCTCTTCATTTTCTATTCCATATTTTTTCAAAATGCTCATTGCATCTTCAAATGTTGTTGTATCCTCACAGGTTGGTCCTGAAGAGATAAACTCGATGGGATTACCAACAATATCCGAAATTATTAAGGAAATTATCTTTGCCTTAGTTTTCTTAGCAAGCTGTCCTCCTTTAACATGTGATAGATGTTTTCTCACAGTATTAAGTTCTTCTATTGTACAGCCCTTTTCCATGAGTTGCTTAGTCACCTCTCTCATGCTCTCCAATGAAATGGCGGGCTTGCAGAGCAAAGAAGAGCCTCCTCCACTTATAAGCACAAAAATTAAGTCATCTTCTCCTGCCTTTTCAAAAATTTCAATCAGCTCTTCAGTTGCCTCAATATTTTCCTTGCTTGGAAAAGGATGTGTTCCTTTCCTCAATTTTACTTTCCTTAATTTTATATCCTCTGTAGATATTATAATGCCTTCATCAAAATCAATCAGCTCTTCCATTGCCTTTGCCATTGTCGCCGATGCTTTTCCAAATCCAGTTAAAAAAATTCTTTTATGCGATAAGCTTATCCTTTTTCCATTTATAAAAATTGCATTGCCACCAACCTTTAAGCATCGCTTAACGATGTTATAACCATTCATTTCTTCGAGCACATAATCTAAAATTTCGAGAATATCTCTTCTTGCTCCTTTAAACTTTTCGTTGGTGTTATTCACCAACTCCTCAAAATTCTTTATCACATGAAAAGAATAAATAATCCTATTTGAATGTTACACATGCTCAAGCTTCTGTCTAGTTTTTCCTTTGCTATATCCTTAGCAATAGTGCTTGGCATTGCTACAGGAGGTTTTCCGAAATATGACAATGAAATTGCCACCATTGCTTTAATTCTGGCCATGACCTTTTCCATTGCAAACATTTCTTTTAAAATTAAGTTGAAGGAAGAGGCAAGAGAAATGCTCATTGCTTTCCTGCTCAATTATGTTCTCCTTTCTTCCATAATAATTTTGATGGGCTATCTCGTGAAGAAATATTTTGAAGGATTTGTTGTCATGGCTGCCGCACCGCCTGCAATAGCAGTTGTGCCTTTAACTGCTGTGCTAAGAGGAGATGAAAGGCATTCTTTATTTTCCTTAATTTTTCTTTACTTAATGTCAGTTATTTTAATGCCCCTCATCATACTAATTTTTCTTGCAACGGAAGTAAAACCTGTTATTTTGCTCCAGAATGTTGCATTGCTTATTCTTTTGCCTATCCTGCTTTCAAGGATTTTTTATGGGAGAATAGACGCAAGTAAAGCAAAAATAATTGCAAATATCTGCTTCTTTTTCATTGTCTTTTCTGTTATTGGAAAAAATAGGCAGTTTATTTTTGAAGACCTTTCTACATTGTTCATTCTTTCAATTTTAATGACATTAAGAACATTTGGAATTGGCTCAATAAGCAAAATGGTAGCTGAAAAAATTGGAAGCGCAGAGAAAGCTATCAACTACGCTTTATTTTCTTCATTTAAAAACGAGGGATTTGTAATGATTATTGCCTTTTCTTTATTTGGCTATTCTGCAGCCATTCCTGCAATAATAGCATTGATTTTTGAAATGCTATGGATATGTTGTATGGAGGCAAAAATAATTTGAATAAGCATTTAAATTGAATCAATATACTATCATGAAGAAGTGGTGGGCATTGTTTGCCTTACTATTCTTTTTATGCATTGATTTCTGGAATTGGAGTAAAAGCGAGCCAGTGATTTTATTCATGCCATACTGGATGTGGTATATCTTCGTCTTATGTTTTGTAATGGCAATGGTATTTGCTCTCTTTGCAAAATATGAATGGAGGGAAGAGCAATGATAGTCATAATCATAGCCTACTTCCTCATTCTTTTAGCAATAGGAATATATGCTCATAGGAAAACGAAGGCTACGCCCGAAGACTATTTTTTAGCTAATAGAAATTTCGGCTCCATTATACTTTTCTTTACACTTGCTGCCACTAATTTCTCTGCCTTCACCTTCCTTGGCTTTGCAGGAAAAGCTTATACAGATGGCATGGGACAGTATGGCATTATGGCTTTAGGCACTTCTTTCATGGCAATGATGTTTTATTTTATAGGAAGGAAAATATGGAAGGCAGGAAAAGAAAAAGGCTATGTTACGCCAGGTGAATTAATAGGCAAGGAGCATAAGAGCAAAGGTTTGCAATTTTTAGTCACTGCCATAATGTCGATGTTTACAATACCATACCTTGCAATCCAGACTATTGGAGCTGGCTATATATTACAGATGATTTTTCCAAGCTTAAATATGGAGGCAGGAGCCATCGTTGTCATGGCAATAATATGCTTTTATGTCCTACTTGGAGGTATGAAGGCATCAGGCTGGACAGATGTTTTTCAGGGAATGATAATGATATCTGCAATGGTTATGGCATTTGCTTTCATTTCTCATGCTCTTGGCGGAGCAACAAACGCGACACTTAACACAATTAAAGTTAATCCAGCTTTGCTATCTCGTCCTGGACCAAATGGCTACTTCACCATTGGAACATGGCTTTCATTTCTTTTACTCTGGATTTTCTGCGACCCAATGTTCCCTCAAATTTTCAGCAGATTTTATACTGCAAAAAGTGATGCATCATTGAAAACGGCGATGATACTTTATCCATTGCTTATATCTTTCTTCTTTCTTTTTCCTGTTTTAATTGGAGTATGGGCTCATGGAGCAGGAATTGAATGTGAGGCTGACCAAGTATTGTTAGTGATGGTTGAAAAATTCGCACCTGTGCCCATCTCCTCTTTTATTATTGTTGGTGCTTTGGCAGCTTTAATGTCAACTGCAGATTCACAGCTTTTAGCTTTATCAACAATGCTTACATGCGATATATTCGGCAAGAAAGTTGGATATAGCAGAGTTATAACCATTTTGCTCACAATTTTCTCCATTGCCTTTGTAATTTTTGGATATAATCCAAAGGTTGGAATAATGGGAACGTTAGTGAAAACAACATTTTCTGGCTTGGTTGTTTTGGCTCCATCAGTAATAGCCACTCTCTACTGGAAAAAAGCAACAAAGGAAGGATGCATTGCAAGCATTCTTGGAGGCGAAGCCATCGTTTTTTCCTATGCTTTCCTTCCGTTGCCAACATTTGGCTTACTTCCAGCAATAATTGCTCTGCTTGCATCTTTCATTCTGCTTTTTGTGTTTTCTGTGGTTGTGCGTAGAAGAGATGTTAAAAATATCAG
>VBQI01000030.1 GCA_008297865.1 Thermoplasmata archaeon | reverse complement strand
GCATCAAAAGAGAGAGAAAATTCAGCAATGGAAAAATGAGCAGAAGGCAGAAAAACTTCTTGAAATGGTGGGAGAAAGAGTAGGAAAAAGTCTTGAAGAATGTTATGAAGAATTTGGATATGAACTTATAGAAAAATTTGGCACTCTTTATTCTGCTTTTGAAGAAGTTGCGAGAAATGAAAATGCCTTGAAGGAAGAAGGATTTGAAGGAGATTGGATAGAATACTTCACTGATGTTGCAAAAGAAAATATTGTCATTCCTTATGTAGAGATTAAGGCATATGTTGAACTTAAATGCGATTCAGGTGATGGAATAAAATATATTAAGAATGCACTTAAGAAGATAGAAGAAGTTGGTGATGAAGTAGAAATTTCTGTAAAATATGTCTCTGCTCCTCTTTACAGAATTGAAGTAAAAGCACCCGACTACAAGACGGCAGAGAAAAAATTGAAGGAAAAGGTAAATAAGGCAATAGAATACATTGAGAAACATAATGGCAGGGGAAAGTTTATAAGAGATTTAAAATGAAATACTGTTATAAATGCAAGAGATATACATTACATGATGAATGTCCAATATGTGGGGAGAAAACTGCAAGGAAGGAGCCACCACGCTTCTCCCCACAGGATAAATATGGAAAATATAGGAGAATGTTAAAAAAGGAGGAAACAAAATGGAAAAAGTTCGCATGAAAGAAGCAACTGTCGTATATTTAGAAAAGCCAGATTTGAAAGAGCCTATACTTATTGAAGGTTTGCCAGGAGTAGGAAATGTTGGGAAAATAGCGATTGAGCACCTTATAGATGAAATAAAGGCAAAAAAATTTGCAGAAATTTATTCTGTAGATTTTCCTCCGCAGGTGATAGTAGATTCAGATGGAATAGTAAGGCTTGTGAAAAATGAGCTTTTTTATTGGAAGGGTGAGAAGGATTTAATTATGCTAACTGGGGATTATCAAGGACTTTCTTCAAAAGGACAATATATTCTAGCTGAAGCAATTCTTGACGTTGCAGAGGAATTTGGAACAAAAATGATATACACTTTAGGGGGCTATGGAACGGGGGTAGAGGTGGAGCATCCTAAAGTGAGGGGAGCTGCAACTGATAAAGAGCTTGTTGAAGAATTAAAAGCTTACGGCGTTGTATTTAGAGGTGAAGAAGGGGGAGGTATAATTGGTGCATCTGGCTTACTTCTTGGCTTAGGGAAAATGAGAGGGATGAGGGGTGCTTGTTTGATGGGAGAGACTTCTGGATATATTGTTGACCCAAATTCTGCAAGAGAGGTAATTCATATTTTAACTGAAATACTGGGAATAAAAATTAGCTTTTCCCGTCTCGATGAAAAGGCTGAGGAAGTGAAAAGAATTACAGATAGGATTAAGAGCATTGAAAAAACTCTCTCCGAAAAAAAGGATGAGGATTTGAGGTATATTGGATAATGGAGGAAGTTGGGGAAATAAAAGAGAGTACAACTTCATCTTTTGTATTCAGAGTAAAAAATGGTGTTAGGAAATTTGATTATGTATGCGTTGAGCATGATGGAATAGTTTTGTCTCAGATATGGGAGATAAAACAGCAGAGCGACGGAATATTTGCAGAAGCCCATGTAATTGGCTCGATGAATAAGAAATATATGATGCGCACCCCCTTTCCTTTAGGGGGGAAGGTTTATAGGGCTAACGAAGAAATTATAAAAAGGGTTATAGGAATTGAAAGGGAGGGAATTTACATCGGCTTACTCAAAGATACAGATATGAAAGTTTTTCTTTCCCCAGAAAGTTTGATTCAGAAACATTTGTGTGTTTTAGCTAAGAGTGGGAGTGGAAAAAGTTATGCAATTGGTGTAATTGCTGAAGAATTTATAAAAAGAGGTTTGCCTATTGTAATAATAGATCCCCACGGTGAATATGTATCACTTCGCCGTCCAAATTTGGACAGGAACGAAATGCAGTTGATGAAGAAATTTGGCATTAAGCCCAGGAGCTATGCGAAAAATGTTTTTGAATACTCTCCTGTATGCAGTAGGAATAGAGAAGCAATTCCTCTCTTCCTTGACGAAGTAAATCTTTCTTTTCAAGATATACTTTATCTACTTCCCGATGCTACATCTGCACAAAAGGGCATTTTATATGAGGCATGGAAAAACGCGAGGGAGAAAAGAATATATTTTCTTAAAGATATTCTTCAGGGAATAAAAGAAGTGAAAAGTAGTGCAAAATGGGGTCTTGTTGCAAAGGTAGAGCAGATTATTTCCATGGAACTTTTTTCTCCTCATTATACACTAATTGATGAAATAGTGAAGAAGGGAAGATGTTCGGTTATAAATTTGAGAGGAGTCGCTCCATACATTCAAGAAACATTGGTTTCCATACTTCTAACAAAAATTTTTGAAGAAAGAAAAAATGGCACAATTCCTCCTGTTTTGATAGTAATTGAAGAAGCTCATCGTTATTGTCCGGAAAGAGGACAGGGAAAAAGCCTTGCAGGAGATATAATTAAGACGATGGCATCAGAAGGAAGGAAATTTGGTGTTGGTTTGGCTATAGTAAGTCAGCGCCCCGCCAGAGTGGATAAAAATGTTATATCGCAATGCAACACTCATATCATACTAAAGACGACGAATCCAAATGATGTTAAGGCAATTATTGCAAGTGTTGAAGGACTAAATGCCTCATCTGCAGGCGAAATACAAATGCTCCCGATAGGCGTTGCTATTGTTGCTGGATTGCCCTTAACTGCACCTATTTTTGTTGAAATAAGACCGAGAGAAACATTGCATGGAGGGAAGTGAGTGGAATCAATAATGAGAAATAGGTTAAGCGGAGGAAGTTAATAAAATATTGTACCAATAAATAAAATATCAGGTCAAAAGAAATAAATAGTAGAAGATATAAAGATTGTGAGGGTATACATAGAAACATATGGATGTGCAGCCAATCAGGGAGATGCGTCTATAATGCAGGGAATATTAGTTGAGAAAGGACATCAAATTGTTAGTGATGTTGGACAGGCTGATGCCATAATCCTTAATACATGCACAGTAATTGATACAACACAGCAAAGGATGATAAATAGAATAAAAAAATTAATGAGAGAGGGAAAAACGTTGATTGTAGCTGGATGCATGGCGTCTTCACAGGCTGAAATTGTGAAAAAAATTGCAAAAGATGCAATTCTTCTCCCTCCTCGTTCAGTGGTTTATGTTGATGATGCATTAAAAGGAAAAGATGGATTTAGTGAATCTTTAAAGGCTGGAATTCCAAGAGCTATAAAAATAAAACTTAATATCCCAATAGCAGATGGTTGCCTTTATAATTGTTCATACTGTATTACTAAAATAGCAAGAGGAAATTTAACTTCCTACCCAGCAGATTTGTTGGTAGCTGATATAAAAAAAGCAGTAAAGGAAGGGTGTAAGGAAATAAGATTAACTGCCCAGGATACTGCCTCTTATGGAAGAGATATAGGAAGAAGTTTGCCGGAATTAATAAACATGGTGGCAAATATAGAAGGAGAGTTTAGAGTAAGAGTAGGAATGATGCATCCTCTTTCCGCATATAATATACTTGATGATTTACTCGATTCTTTCAACAACAAGAAGGTTTATAAGTTTCTTCATCTCCCTCTACAATCTGCTTCTCCAAAAATTTTGAGAAAAATGAGGAGGGGTTACACTTTCGAACATTTCATGGAAATTATCGAAGCTTTTCGAAAAAAATTTGCGGATATAACGATAGCAACAGATGTAATTGTGGCATTTCCTGGAGAAGAAAAGGAAGATTTTGAACATACCTTAAATGCACTCTTGGAAATTGAGCCAGATGTAATAAATATAACGAGATTTTCCCCACGCCCTGGTACAGATTCATGGAAGATGAAAAGAATGCCAACACAAATTGCAAAAGAAAGATCGAGGATTCTTTCTTCCATTGCGCAGGAGATTGCCTATAAAAGGAATAGAAAATTGATAGGGAAAAAGGTAAATGCTCTTTTCTTGGAAGAATATAAAAACTGGAAAGTTGGAAAGACAGATAGCTACAAATCTGTTTTTTCAAAAAATGCTAGCATAGGAGATTTTATGAAAGTAAAAATTACAGATGCATCTCCAACGCATTTATATGCTGGATAATCCAATTATTATTTTATCTCCTTAGCTAATCAGAAAAATATTTCAAATCCTCTTTATTTCCTTAGCATGAGACTTTTAATGGTCAATGGATTCTTTCATCCATATTTGGGGGGGACTGAAAAACACATGTATGAGATAGGGAGGCGAATAGCAAAAAAAGAAGAGGTGCATGTACTCACATCTCTCCTTCCAGAAAGCAAGGAAGAAGAGGAATTGGATGGTGTGCATGTGCACAGGGTCAAAACAAAATTCCATAAAATGCCCACTCTTTATCCGCCTCCATATCCAAGATCCCCAGAAGCAAGGAAAGCTATTGAAAAGCTTGATAAAAAATACGATTTTGATTTCATAAATCTTCATAGCCGATGGTTTCCAGATTTTGCATATTCTTTTTTTTATGGAAAAAAAAGAGGCAAAATAAATGTCTTCACACTTCATAATGGGAGACCAATTGGTATAAACCCTGCGATATCTTTTGCTGGCTCTCTTTTTGACACGCTGTATGGCAAAAAGGTTTTAAGTTTGGCAGATAAAATAATAGCTGTATCAGATGCTGTTGGAAAAGATATATCACATTACAACTGCATAGATAAAGAAAAGATAGTTGTACAGCATAATGGAGTTAATACTTCTTTTTTTAAACCCTCCCCTCCCACTTATAGGGAAGCACATGGAGATCCAGATAATGTTGTTCTTTTTCTTGGAAGAATGATAAAACAGAAAGGTCTAAAATATTTCCTTAAGGCAATACCTTATATTTTGAAGGAACATAAAAAAACAATTTTTATTATGGCTGGAACTGGAAATGAAAGAAAGAAACTTATAGCGAAAGCAAAATCTATGAAATTAGGAAGAAATGTTCTTTTTCCGGGATTTATACCAGAAGAAGACCTTCCTTCCCTCTATTCTTCTGCAGATGTATATGTGCTTCCTTCCCTTTGGGAGGTATGTCCTCTTACGTTGTTGGAGGCAATGGCTTGTGGTGTTCCATGTGTTGTTTCAGATGCTGGAGGCAATTCTGAAGTTATCGAAAATGGAAAATGTGGGTTTGTTGTGCCAAAAAAAGATTATTTATCGCTGGCTGAAAAAATCAATTTGCTTCTTAGCGACGGAAAGCTTCGAAAACAGATGAGTAAAAAAGCTAGGGAAAGAGCAGTTAAATTTTTTGATTGGGATATTATTGCAGAAAAAACAAGAAATATATATCTCGATTTATTGTAATTGGTATATTTTCCTCCTTTTATCCCAGACATAATTGATGAATACGCTACAGGCAACAATAGTTATTACAAGAATAAGCGTGACATCTCCAGCAATTCCAGAAGTAAAATAATATTCTAATACTCCTGCAAAGGCTAAAAGAAAGGAATATTTTGCAACACATCCTATAATATTGTATGTAATAGCCTTTCTATAATTCCAGTTGCATAGAGAAATGAAAGCACCTATAAATGGAACAACAGGAACAACGCGATCCATGATAACAACTTTTTCATCTGATACAAACAAGATGTTAACATACTTGCTTGCTATGCGCTTTATTCTTTCAGGCACGCGAATATGCTCTACAATATAGTAGAGGGCAGAAACTCCAAGGCTTTCTGTAGTTGCTATGGTAGCAATAATCGCGATAGCCCACAGTATACCGCCGTCTGGTCCAGATAGGAAAACAATAATGGCAAATAATTCTGGAAAAAATGGGAACATCATGGCATCTAAAAAGGCTACGATACCCACTAATGACAATAAACCAACTACGCCAAGAGGGGTGAAAAAGGCTATAAGCAGTTCACTGAACATTGGAATAAAATACTAAATTTATTAAAAAGTTTATCAATTTAAGAGTTGTTTTGAAAAATTTTATATATTCTTTTCCATTCCTCTGGCAATGCAGACAGTATATGTTGGAGATAAACCCGCAATAAGATATGCAACTGCTGTTGCCATGGAATTTGAAAATGGTGCAGATGAAGTATGCATAAAAGCAAGAGGAAGAGCAATCTCTACAGCTGTTGATGCCTGTCAGATTAGCATAAATAAATTTTTGGAAGGTGTTGAAATAAAAGATGTGAAAATTTTTACTGAAGAAATTGAAAACAGAAATGTATCTGCTATAGAAATATTGCTGTTAAAGGTATAAAAAGGCAACACCGATGAGGCAAGCGGTTCCAACAAAATCCATTAAGCTGGTTAGAACAGGAATTACAACATTATCTGGATTAACCCCGATTTTGAAAGAAATTGTTGAAAGATAATAGGAAAGGAAATTTACAATAATTACAAGAATCTCTCCTGCGGTTAAAGAAATAAGAATCATTTTAAGTAGGTTATAACCTGGAAGACCAATAAGTGAGCCAGCAATATATCCAAATATTCCAATTAGAGGAAATATAATTAAGCCAACAATATGCATTACAATAAACAGCCTTATTACCTTTTTAGATGGCTTCTTTTCGTACTTTATCTCTCCAATATGCAAGCTTGAAGAAAATCGTGCAGCCAGTATACCGCCGATGGCGCCACCATCTTCAAGAAAAGCAGGCAAAATGGTTAAAATGGCGGAAATGCCCATTATTCCCTCGAATTTGGAGCCAAGTATACTTCCAGAAAATATGCTCAATAGTCCGCATATGGCAAGAACTGGCAAGCTTTCTGCAAGTATTCTTTTTGATACCTCTGTTCTAGAGGAGAGGAAAGTATATGTAAAGGTTATTATGAGAAAGGCTATGAAAATAACAATCTTTAATTCATCATAAAATAATGAGACTACTTTCATTGAAAAGAATAGCAAGGGCAAGGTAATTATATCTCCAGCAAGTGTTATTAAAGGAGCTGTCAAGTTGTCTGGATTCCATCCCTTTTTATAACTCAAAAATGTAATTAAGAAGGTAAAGAAAATCATGATAAAAGCCGAAAAAATTCCAGCAAATAGAGAAATGAGAGACAAATCCATTACGTCTATTGTCCTTCCAAAATATTTTTCCATACCAAACCATTTTGCTACAATCCAAGCTAAAAAGCCAATGTATATACTCATTGAAAATGTTAAGGCAAAAGACGTTTTAATATTCTCTTTTAGCAAATTGCTTTTTCCACCGATAACAATTTCTCCAGTGTGCAAATAGCTTCCAAGTCTTGAGCCCAAAGAAGCAAAAATATTTCCACGCATTCCGATGGCTGGAGGAATTAAAATAATGAGGGCAGGCAATGCATTCAGTAAATCAGTAAAATACCCTATGGTAACGCCTGTTATTAAATCTCCAAAAGTGCAAAAAGTGAGAGAGAATAAACTCTCTTTTAGGTCTTTTGCTGTCTGGCTTTCCCTGAATAGCCATATTTTCATGCATATCGCCTTTAGGAGGTGGTTCTTTTTCCATTCTGATAAAGAAGCAATTTTCCCTTTAATTTATTTTCGTGACACTTGCTATCTCATATCAATTAAGATTTAAATCCTCATTGTTTATTACCAGCGGTGAGAAAATGGAAGAAGAATTAAACCCTTTTAGAATAGCCCAGAAGCAATTAGATGAAGCAGCAAAAATAATGGAACTTGATGAGGCATCTCATGCAATGCTCCGCGAACCTATGAGGACACTGATTGTAAGTATACCAATAAAAATGGATAATGGAGAAACTAAAGTTTTCACAGGTTTCAGAGTTCAATATAATGATGCAAGAGGTCCAACAAAAGGTGGAATAAGATGGCATCCTGAAGAGAGCTTAGATACAGTAAAGGCGTTGGCTGCATGGATGACATGGAAGACAGCCGTCGTTGACATCCCATATGGAGGAGCAAAAGGTGGAATAATATGTAATCCAAAAGAAATGAGTGACGCAGAAAAGGAAAGGCTCGCAAGAGGATATATACGTGCTATTGGCAGATTTATAGGGCCAGAGAAAGACATACCTGCTCCAGATGTATATACTAACCCGCAGATAATGGCATGGATGATGGATGAATTCAGCAAGATAGTTGGCTACAATGCACCAGGCGTCATAACAGGGAAGCCACTCTGTGTTGGTGGAAGCAAGGGAAGAGCAGATGCAACTGCGAGGGGAGGGATGTATGTGCTTAGAGAAGCTGCAAAATACATAGGATTGCCGCTGGAAGCCAATGTTGAGAACATACACAAGTCTTATGAAGAACTTGAGAAGCTTGACGATGTTATACCAAGTGAGAATGCTGTAACTGTCGCCATCCAAGGATATGGCAACGCTGGCCAATATGCCCATTTACTTATAACAAGACTTTTCAAGAATGCAAAAGTGGTTGCTGTAAGCGATTCAAAAGGAGGAATCTATGTCGAGGAAGGATTGCCATATAAGAAAACAGTGGAAGTTAAGAAGAATACAAGAAGCGTAATCAACTATGAGGGTGCACAAAAGATAAGCAATGAAGAACTTCTTGAGTTAGATGTTGACATTCTTGTTCCAGCTGCCTTGGAAAATGTAATACGCAATGACAATGCGGATCGCATTAAAGCTAAGATTTCTCTTGAACTAGCAAATGGTCCAACAACGCCGGAGGCAGACGAAATATTGCATAGAAAGGGATGCCTAGTGTTGCCTGACTTCTTAGCAAATGCTGGCGGTGTGACGGTAAGCTATTTTGAATGGGTGCAAAACATATATGGCTATTACTGGGAATTTGAGGAAGTTTACGAAAAGCTGGATAGGAAAATGAGCAAGGCGTTCTGGGATGTAATAAACAAGCAGAAGGAATACAGGGAGAAGGGCAAGGATATTCATCCGAGAACGGCAGCATACATAGTGAGCATTGAAAGAGTAGTAGAAGCAATGAAAATAAGGGGATGGATTTAATCCCCTTCTTTTATTTTTATTTTTGGTTTAGCCAAGATTTATATGAGCATAAGTATTCTTTTAATATAAAATGGAATTTGTCGCAGAAATAGAAAACATAAAACCAAATAAGATTTTGAAGAGAGAATATCAGATTAATATATTTCATTCTGCCAGAAATAGAAATTCTCTCGTTGTTCTGCCAACTGGGCTTGGCAAAACGATTATAGCAATAATGATTCTTGCTTATAGGGCAAAGATGGGAAAGGTGCTTTTCCTTGCTCCAACTAAGCCATTATGTGAGCAACATTATGCAAATATAAAGGAGCTTACAACCTTAGATGGAATTTTTTTAGTTACTGGAGAAAAAACAAAAAAGGAAAAAAGGAGAGAAATATACAGGACGGCAAAGATAATTGTGGCTACGCCTCAAACAATTCGAAATGATCTTGATATTATAGATTTTGAAGAATTTAGTTTAGTGATTTTTGATGAAGTCCATAGAGCAGTTGGAAATTATGCATATGTAGAAATAGCTAAGGAATGTTTGCGAAAGGATGTGCAAACTCTCGGCTTAACTGCTTCTCCTGGAAGCAACTCTGCAAAGCTGAAAGAAGTTATTGAGAATTTGGGAATAGAGAATATTGAAGTAAGAACAGAAGATGATAGTGATGTGAAGCCCTATATTCCAGAGAGGAAAATTAAGTGGAAAATAATAGATATGCCCAAGGAAATAAAGGAAATTTCTGCCAAAATAGATGAGATGATTGTAGAATTTCTTATTGAAATGAATAAGTATTTTAAGCTTTCTACATCGCCGAAAAAGGTTACAAAAAAAATGCTAATCGATTTGCAGAATATCCTGCAAAAGAGAATTGGTGAAGGAAGGAGCATTTATAATGCAATCAGCATGGTTTCGGCTTTAATAAAATTATATCATCTTAAGGAAATGCTGACAAGCCAGGGAATTGAATCTGCAAAAAGTTATATCAACAAAATTGAGAAAGATGAGACGAGGGCTGGAAGAAAAATAAGAGCTCATCCTCTCTATAAAATTATCAAAAGTAAAATTTTGCAGGCTTCCATGAAAAATCCAAAGCTCGAAATAACAAAAGCGATCGTTATACAGCATTTAAGAAAGAGGGCAGATGCTCGCATTATCATTTTTGCAGAATATCGTGATACCATCGATACCCTTGTTTCTTCTCTAAATGAAATTGAAGGCGTGAGAGCAACAAAATTTATTGGGCAGGCAAAAGGAGCAAGCAATGGCATGAGTCAGGACGAGCAGAAAAAAGTTATTCAACAATTCAGAAACGGAACATATAATGTGCTTGTTTCAACGAGCATTGGGGAGGAGGGCATCGATATCCCCGCTACTAGTTTGGTGCTTTTCTATGAGCCTGTGCCTTCTGCCATTCGCCATATACAGCGAAGGGGCAGGACAGCCAGAGGAGGAATAGCAGGAGAAGTTTGGATTCTTATAATGAAAGGTTCGAGAGACGAGGCATATTACTGGAGTAGTAGAAGAAAAGAGAAGAAAATGTTAAGCCAAATTAGAAGACTTAGAGATATGATTAAAACGATGGCTAAAGAGAAGAGAAAAGAGATAACAGGGCAAACAAAGCTGGATAGCTGGCTGTAAAAATTAATTGTAAAAAATTTAATAGCTGGAATATATAGCATCATGAAAAAATTTATTCCGATTGCTGTGGCACTGCTTCTCAATCTTCCAGCTTATTTTTCAGATGATGTATATGTAGATGGGGAAAGTATTCAGGATGCCATAAATTCTGCTGAGGAAGGAGATGTTATATATGTGGGGGAAGGAGTATATTACGAAAATTTGATTGTAAATAAAAGTATAACGTTGATTGGTCAAGGAAAAGTTACGATAGATGGAGCAGGAAAGACAGCGATTACAATAAATGCAAATGGAGTAATAGTGAAAAACATTGAATTTATTAATTCAAATGATTATGTAATCAAAATAAACGGAAAAAGTTGTGTTTTAGTAAATTGTACAGTGCATAAAGGAAGATATGGCATATTTGCCTCGGGAGCTAATATAACTGAATGCACAATTTATGAATGTGGGTATGGCCTGCTTATTGCTGAATATAATAATGTTAAGGAATGCTTAATATACAAATGTGGAGTTGGAATTGACTTAAATGATAGCAAAAATGTAATTGATAAATGCATCATTCATACATGCGGAATTGGCATATATGTTGAGTCTTCAAAGAATTTCATAAATGAATGTAAAATATATAAAAATAACAATAATCAGGGGGGTATTTTCTTACTTAACTCTAACTCCAATCTAATCAGGGGTTGCAATATAAGTTATGGTGGATTTGGGATAAGAATGATAGAAAGTAATGGAAATAAAATAGAAAGAAGCAAGATAACCAATAATAGATACGGCATTAAAATGGAAGGATGTGAAGGAAACGAGATAAAGAAATGTTCCATAAAAGGAAATAGATTTGGAATTCAAATGGAAAATTGCAGACATATTTCCATTAACTACAATGATGTTAATGGCAAAATGTATTCAATCGATGCTCTACTTTCAACATGTAATGCACGCCACAACTATTGGGGTTCACCAATTCCTAAGAAAATACATAAAAGAATGAGTAGAGTAAGCTATGTACCATGGCTTTTAAAACCAGTGTATGAAGATGATGGAGTGAATAATGACAGAATAAAAAAGGAAAAAGCTAATAGATGCCATATTGAGACGAAAGAAAGAGAGTGCTTAACAAGTGATGATTTTGACCCTACTGTAGATATTAAGATTGGTGTAAAAATAAAAAGGGCGAGAAGCATTGGAGGAGAAAAAATCTATACTATAAAAATTTTGATAGATGGAAAGAAGAATGAGAGCAAGTTTAAAGGAGATGTTATGCCTTCATTTATAGCTTGGCAGGATGTCAACGATGGAAAGCAGATAGTGGAAATAGAATTTGAAATAGGAAGGGAGAGGAAACAAATTTTTTATGATTTGGCGAGAGGAGACTGGTATGGGGCAGACTATCTTGCTGATGCAGATGGATATGGACATATAAAATTTGAAGAGGTGGAAATGTGGTTCAGTATTTTTTATAATGATTATGACAATGATGGCTTAACTTATTGGGAAGAAGTGAATATATATCATACAAATCCAATGGAAAGTGATTATGGCAAAGATTATGATGGCGATGGTCTGCCTATACAATGGGAGGATAGATATGGATTCAATGATTTTTTTGTAGAAAACCATAGCATTGATTATGATGGCGATGGTCTAAATGATTATGAGGAATACTATATGGTCAATATGCTTTCTGATCCATTTGCAAGAGATGTTTTTATTGAAATAGATTACATGCCAGAATATGAAATATATGAAAAAAGCATACAGATGCTATATGATGTCTTCACTAAATACGATATAACCATGCATATCTATATTGATGATGAATTGCCATATATGGAAAAGGTTTACTATAAAGATGCAGTGAATTTCTATTGGGATTATTTTCTAGATGGAAATATAAGTAATCAAAAGCATGGTATATTTCGCTATGTAATTTTAGTTTCATATGGTACTTCAAAAAGAGGAGGACATGTTTTTGTTGGATGGGATAATTGCGATGCCATCTTGCTTGCTTGTCAATATATTAAAGATTGGAAAATTGGTAAAGCAAGAAAAACTGCTTATGCAAGCCTTTTAATGCACGAACTTGGCCATACATTTGGCTTATGGGATAATACATTTGGAGGTATAGATAATGAGAGCTGTAATATGCCATGGCTAAAAGGCTATTGGAAATATGCAAATTATAAAAGCTGTATGAATTATCGCTATGCCTTTCAGCTTGTAAATTATTCAGATGGTAGTCATGGAAGAAACGATTTTGATGATTGGGGTAACATAAATCTTGCCTTCTTCAAAAATTCCTGGTACTATACTTAATATTCATATAAATTGGACCACATACGGCATAGAATGAAGTAGAGAATAAAAGAAGGAAAACAAATTTATCTATTCCTGTCATGGCAAGGAAAATTATAATGCATGCGACAACAGCAAAATGCTTCTCTATTCTTGGATATGGAAACGAAGATATGGTCAGCAATGAAAGTAAGAACATCGCAAAAATTACTGTAATAAGAGGAAGATTAAGATATGACATACTCACGACTATGATTGCGGAAGCTGGAGTTGTAATGCCTACAAAATAATTTTTTTCTCCTATGTGATAGTTCACCAAATGCAACATACCAAAGATAAGAAAAAGAGATGATACAAATAAAAATAAAAAGTTATCAAGTTTTATTTCATATATATGAAATACAAAAATGCATGGGGCAAGGCAGAAAGAAATTGTATCTGAAAATTCATCCATATATTTGCCAATGAAGCCACCATATTTTCTTGCCATTATCCCATCCATTCCATCAGCAAGAACAGCAATCAGAATGAATACAAAGGCAAAATATATCTCGCTGTAAAGAATGAAGAGCACGGAAAGAAGTCCACAAATCCCATTTACAATAGTAAAGGAATCTGCATAAGTAATTTTGAATAAAATATTTTCTTTTTTCATAAAAATGCCGCGGGAGGGGATCGAACCCTCGACCTTGCGGTCTTCAGCCGCACGCTCTCCCAAACTGAGCTACCGCGGCAGTAAACTTTTCTCCAAATTTTGCAATCTCTCCACCAGTTTATTTAATATATTTCTGAACTGGTTTATAAATTCTTCTGTCTTTTCTGTAACAACTGCCCCATTAACTGAAGGTCTTATAAGGCCAGAGCTCTCTAAAATGCGCAGAGAATACCTTACCTTATGTGCTGGGAATCCTGTAATTTCTGAAAGTTTTATAATGCCTATCGGTCCTTCCTTTCTTATGATCGTGAGCATTTTAAGATGTCTCTCCATTACTTCTATCTCTTCCTGCAATTTTTCTACGAAATTATCTTCTTTCACAAATGGTAATAGAGAATATATTAAAAAAATGTTGCGATGGATTATGTGGGCTTTACTTGACTG
Source organism: Thermoplasmata archaeon (assembly GCA_008297865.1). GTDB lineage: Archaea > Thermoplasmatota > E2 > UBA202 > JdFR-43 > VBQI01. Next base: position 1,381 of record VBQI01000030.1, on the reverse strand, counting down.
ACTTCTATCCTGCAAGGTGTCGGAATTTTTGCATTAGCCCTTTTTAATGCATTTTTTGCATGCTCGATATTGTGTGGATACGTCCATATTGAAATTATTTTTTGCCCTTCCTTTACCTGTGCTGCTGTTCCAACAGGCTTTCCATATGCCTTTCTCATTCCCTGCGAAACTCTATCTGCTCCTGCGCCCGTTGCCTGCTTATTTTCTCTAACTACGACGTGAGGATAAACTCTTATTTTTAAATGATAATTTGATTTTCCAGCCATTTTCATTATATGTCTGTTGGCAGCTATACGGGCAGATTCGAGAGCACGATGCAAAATGTTGCACTTCTCTTTTGCAATAAGAGATATTTCAACAGGAAATTCCTGCGTTAGATTTCCTAAATCAAACTGCGTTATCCTTGGATTTGGTACACCTCCAATGTATTCCTTCCTTGTCGTCACTCTCCCCCTGATGTCACGATACATTCTCGCAGGCTTTCGTGCCATGAGTAGAGATGGAGATGTGTTATATAAAGGTAATGGAAACACGACAGGTGCTGTTAACTTTAGCATTGTAGCACCTCCTGCAATGCTAAAACGAACCTTTTATACTCTCATTGTCTATCTTTATTTTCCTACTATGAAAAATGGGAGAATTGTTTGATAAACTTAAATGACTCCGTATCCAATTATAATAGAAAATGTAAAGAGATAACCATGATTTGACATGCTTTATTTCCCATCTTTTACTTGGAAAATAATGGTCAAAGATTCTAGTTCTATCTTTTATTGCTTCAATAACTCTTTCAATATAATTCCTAATTCCTCCAGAAATAACTCCATGCTGGATTCCGTATCTTTTTAATATCAAATACCATGCTCCACCATCTGTCAGTGCTATAGATGGTAATTTTCCATACATTTTCCACATTTTATAAATAAGTTTCTGACAGGCTGAATCAGTTCTACTTCTGCTTATCATGAAGAAAATAATTTTTCTGTTCTCAGGATCTAAAACGAACCAGAACCAAAATTTTGTATCCCCTATTTGGAGCATTGTTTCATCAATAACAACAATATCAGACATTTCATCTGCAATGTGTTCTTTGATAATGTTGCCAAATTTTTGTACCCATTTCCAGATAGCGGTTCTACTTCTTTTGATAAAAATACGAATCGCCATCACAACGTCTCTCAAAGAAAATTTGCAAAGATAAAGAAAAATGCCATATAACATTATTTCAATTGGTGTTCTTTCTCTAACAACGATAGATTTTTCTTTTAGTAAGTATTTTAATAGTTGCACCCCATCCCCTTTTTGCATTTTATCACCTCTAAATGCATGATGGGATGGGGTGCATATTTTTATCGAAAAATTTCGTTAAGTTAACAGCACC